>CAYMIQ010000181.1:0-2476 GCA_964390605.1 uncultured Rickettsiales bacterium | reverse complement strand
TTTTTTAGATTTTTTGTTATCTTTTTCATTTTTAACTTTGCTAGAGGAATAAACAATGTTTACTTTCCTAGGTCGAATAGCTGCAATAGAGCTTGCAAAAACAAAATGTGTATTCTTTTTTACTATCGGAATAAGGGAATATATCAATTTGATGGGGGCAGAAAGATTCACATTAATAATTTTATCAATCAATCGGTGGTCTAAAGGACCTGCATCCATATCTATCTTACTATAACCAGCTATACAAAAGATTGCATCCGGAGAACCTAGAGATTTTTTGATAAATCGCAAGAATCTTTTTGTGTTCACTTGATTTAAATCCATCGCTAGATGGGATATTTTTACAGAGTGTCTGAACTTCAGATCTTTTGCCATAGACATGAGGTCACTTCTATCAGACGCAACAATTGAAATTGTATGGCCTCGAGCTGCCAATTCTTCAGTAATCGCTCTACCAAGACCCGCGGATGCTCCAATAACCAAACACTTCATATTGCTAACCTTCGACTCAAAACCGACTCATAGATGTCACTGCCAGACCAGGATCTAAGCTCTTTCCTAAAATTGTGATATGCGGGATATTGTTTTTTGACAATTGAGGATCGGATTCTTGAATCCTTTGCAATGTTTGCTATTGATTGCATCTTGCAGTCAAGTTCATCGACTTTATTTAAAAATGCCAAGCTTTTTTTATTATTTACTATATTGATAGTAAAACCCATACCGTTGCCAGAAAAATTTAAAAAATTTTTCCTACCAGAAAATAATTTTAAAGAAGTGATGATAATTGGTACAGAAAACTTTTTTTGCAACGCACGAAATTTAAATATATATTCTTTCCATTTTTGATGCGGAACAAGAACTTGGTGCTCCAAAAATCCTTTCTGTCCATACATATCAAAATAGAAACCCATGTGAGCTTGGGGAAAGACATATTCCCAAAAGTGGCAATCCCTGTTGCCAGTAATCCTTAAATTCAGAGAATAAAGTTTAGTGATAATGGGAATAGAAAATTCATTGATCCACGGAAGTCTAATTTTTTTTCTAGATGGATTTA
Organism: uncultured Rickettsiales bacterium; assembly: GCA_964390605.1. Taxonomy (GTDB): domain Bacteria; phylum Pseudomonadota; class Alphaproteobacteria; order UBA8558; family UBA8558; genus UBA8558. The sequence continues at coordinate 1,419 of CAYMIQ010000181.1, read as the reverse complement.
ATCCCAGGTATTTGCAGTTCGAGGTCACTGAAGAGTCTTGCTTAGAAAATCTCCCTGCAAGAATATAGCCACGTCCTGAGCTTCTAGAGGTAGATAAATCATTCCAGCTAAGTAAATAATCCCACTTTCTTGAAAGCATCCTCATTTGCTCCTGTGTATCCATTAAATCTTCTACTGGAAATACTTTCCTTTGCATCGTCTCCAGTGGCAACTTTTGTAACCTAATTTTTGCGGAAATAATTAATCCAGTTAAACCAAAACCTCCACAAGTTAACGAAAAGCCCCGATCCTTCCTCTTCAGTAATATTGTTTTTCCGTCTGGCATTAACAATGTAATTTCCTCGACCCAATCACAAAAATTCTTATTCTTAAAACTATTCTTTCCATGAACATTGCAAGCAATACAACCACCTACACTAATTTGAGGGTGACCTGGTAAAACTGGTAACATTAAGCGATGCGAGAAAAGAACGTTCTGTAACTCGCCAATAGTAATGCCTGTTTCAACAGTCACGGTTCTCTTGTTAATATTAAGATTCAATATACGCGAAAAATGCTTCATGGAAAAAGATATCACGCCATTACCGTGACTTGCTGCAACATACGATACCCCCGAACCCCTAGGGATTATTTTTCTAGATCTGTTCGTTGTCAAATATCGATATCTATCTGGTTCACAGAGGAAACCCGCAGTAGTTGAGGACAAATCAATGCTACGAAAAGAGAATGGTTTAACTGGAGCGCGTGCCCCTTGTTTTGGTATTAATTTTACCTGATTGATGCGTTTATTTCGTTTTTTTAGACTCAATGATCTCTGATACTGTGTTTTGTGTAATCATTTTAGAATTGAATCGAAGATGATGATATAAAATAAAGTCACAGACAAAGCCAGTCATTAAAATAATTAAACCAGCCAACATCGTTGTCAGTGACATATCTAGCAAAGGTCTACTAACCAAAATATCATAATCTTGGAAACCTAAAGCAAAAAAATGGGAAACAGTAAGATAAGAAAAGATAAGGAATCCCGGCACTAAAAATAAAAAACTGATTGGACCAAAAAAATGTAAAGGAGTGAAACTGTGCTTGACGGTAAATAATAAAGAAAATAGATCAAATGCCCCTTGATATCTAAATGCACGGTATTTTGATGAACCATATTTACGAGCATTATTCTTAATTTTGATTTCACAAATTTTAAAACCTCTTAAGTGAGTTTGTAGTGGTATCAAGCGGTGAAATTGACCATAAACAAATAGATTTTCAATAACCTTTTTACGATAAGCCTTAAAACCAGAATTTTCATCTTTAAGTTGAAGTCCAGTATATTTTCGTACAACAAAATTAAATAAACGAGATCCTAGCTTTCTGAACCAAGTATCATGCCTATTAACACGCCAACCATTAACTAAATCATAA
>CAYMIQ010000180.1:0-2494 GCA_964390605.1 uncultured Rickettsiales bacterium | reverse complement strand
AATTTCCCAACATTTCAAAAAATGTATGATGCCTAGAAGTGTGACCAACATTTTCTAAATCATTATGCTTTCCCCCAGCTCGGATACATTTCTGACTCGTAGCGACTCTTTTGGGTGCAATGTTTTCCTTGCCCGTAAAAATGTTTTTAAATTGCACCATACCTGCATTGGTAAATAAAAGTGTTGGATCATTCTTGGGAACCAATGGTCCCGAAGGAAGAACCTGATGATCATTCTTCGAAAAATAATCAAGAAAGGTTTCTCTTATTTGATTGCTGGTATACATGCTTGGTGAAGTATAGCCCTGATTCGCTTGTTAGACTAGTAGATGAATAAAAAAACGCGCAGCATAATTTTACTGCGCGCCCAAAATAAGAAACTTATTTATTTATTGGTTTCCGCAGGAGTTTCCGAGGAGGATGCATCCTCTACATCAGATTTAGGCTGATCCTCACCTTCCCCGCCAACTATATCAGCACCACCAAGTTGCGCATCGCTTCTGATTGCTTTTTCAATCTTCTTAGATATTTCAGGATTATTGTCGAGAAAAAGTTTTGCGGTCTCTCGGCCTTGTCCAATCTTTACGCCATCATAGGAATACCAAGATCCAGATTTCTCGATAATCTTTGCCTGAGTACCAATGTCAATTAATTCCCCACTCTTGGAAATGCCCTGACCATACATAATATCAAACTCAACCACCCGAAAAGGAGGGGCAAGTTTATTTTTGACAATTTTGACGCGTGTTTGATTTCCAATAATTCTATCCTGATCTTTGATCGCACCTATACGACGAATATCAAGACGAACAGACGAGTAAAATTTTAAAGCATTACCGCCAGTAGTGGTCTCAGGACTACCGAACATAACACCTATTTTGTAACGTATCTGGTTGATAAAAATAACCATACAATTGGATTTTGATACAGATCCGGTTAATTTTCGAAGAGCCTGACTCATTAATCTCGCTTGCAGACCCATATGAGAATCACCCATCTCTCCTTCCAATTCAGCTCTGGGAACTAGGGCAGCGACACTATCAATCACCAGGACGTCCACCGCTCCAGAGTGTACCAAAGTATCAGCTATCTCAAGAGCCTGTTCACCTGCATCTGGCTGAGAGATCAATAAATCATCTATATTAACGCCAATTTTCCTTGCATATGAGGGATCCAATGCATGCTCCGCATCGACAAATGCACACGTGCCACCCGCCTTCTGAGCCTCGGCAAGAACTTGTAGAGCCATTGTGGTTTTGCCTGAGCTCTCAGGTCCATAAATTTCAACAATTCTTCCTCTAGGAAGTCCGCCAATACCTAGTCCAATATCTAGACCCAAAGATCCGGTAGGGACGGTATCAATATCTACATGCTCTCTCTGACCAAGCTTCATAACAGAGCCCTTTCCATAGCTCTGTTCAATTTGACTAACCGCGTTTTTTAGCGCTTTCTCTTTTTCTATACTGTCTTTTTCCTTGCTCACTAAACGAATATTCTTAGCACCCATAATTAACCTTCCTTCTATATTTCATATACATTACTAATTTTCAACTAACTAATTTGTACACGTTTTGTTCTACTTTGCAAGAAAAAAATTTCCTAATCGTTATTTTGTACCTTTTCCTTCTTCTCATGGAGCTCTTGAGCCTCAATACTCATTGTTGCTATAGGTCTTGCTTCCAATCTAGAAAGGCTAATGGGGGCACCTGTGACCTCACAAAACCCATAAATTCCGCTATCAATACGCTCCAATGCCTGATCTATCTTCAATAGTAACTTTCTCTGGCGATCCCTGGTTCTTAATTCCAACGCATGTTCTGTTTCAACAGTAGCGCGATCAGATGGATCGGCTATACCTGAAGTTTCCTCTTTCAGGTGCCTTAATGTCTCATTAGACTCCTGGAGCACAGACTTTCTCCAATTGTGAAGTTTCTGGCGAAAATACTCCACCTGCATAGGATTCATAAACGCCTCCCCCTTTTTAGGCTTGTAACCCTTTTGAAGCACAGGCCTTTTTTTTGAACTTTTACCTGTTAACTTTTTCGTTTTTGATACAGCTGTAGCCTTTCTTGTACGAACAGACTTCTTGGACAGGGCTGTTTTACGTTTGACTGGTGACTTCCTCGATGCGGAGATTTTACTTGTAAGCTTCCTCTTTGGAGATGCTTTTTTGACGATTCTCCTTTTTCTCTTTATGTCTCTCTTTTTCGGCATGCTTAAATCAATATTCTTACTAATTCGCTACTAACGGGCACGCATTATATAAACCTTTTTTTATCTGACAATATTTTTGTTAAGAAATTGCATTTTTTCCTTCAAAAAATATTAGCCAAAGCTCAAATGAGTAATATTAACAGAGAACAGGAATGGATAATAATCGCGCTACTTTCACTCAGACATATGATGTCGTGAATGAACTGGCCGAATAAGAAAATTACTCACCAATGCTATCGCCAAAAGAGCAACCATCATATACATAGTGGAATTGTAAAGGT
>CAYMIQ010000179.1:0-2496 GCA_964390605.1 uncultured Rickettsiales bacterium | reverse complement strand
TTTGATCTAAGGTCTTCACCATAGAAGAAAAAACACGCGTTAAATCTTTTTCAGTAATACCCTTGTTTTCTACCGCCCGGTTTAAAATTTTAAAGAAATTATTCAGACTTGCATCTGAAGACAAACTGACAAGAAAGGGTTGGAAACGCGCCAAATTATCAGAAAGATCCTCTAGCTCATCAGTATCCAAATAAAGAAGGCCATTCTGCAGAAAAAAAGGATCATTTTTCGCATCAAAGACAAAGGAAAACAAATCTTTTTCCTTTCTAAGGGATGCACTTAATTGTTTTGCGACATCTTCGGAAAGGTCAGGGGTTTCGGCCGTAATAACGATTAATATGTTATTTGATAAACTGGGAAAATTACTTTTTAAATTTTCATAATTTTTGCGAAACTTCAGATCCTTGGATAACATGTCGGTAGTAGAAGTATTGATAGCTAAATTATTGGAACTATAAATTAATGAGGCAGAAGCCAAAAGAATTGCAGCTAAAAGAATAAAAACCGAAAACCTTTGTGATATAGAAAAAAAGAAATTAAAAAAGTTTTTATACAAATTACCCCATCGTTTAACTGCTTTAAGATTTACCTAGCAAGCCTTAGGTTATCTATGATAAACGATACTTTAAAAATTAAAATAGATAGATGAATTAAAAAATAGTTATTCAAAAAAAAATAAAACTAAAATGGATCTAAAAACGAAAATCAAAACCCCAGTATTCTTTGCCATGGTTATTACAATCATGCTCCTGGGCATCGCCCAGTTAAACGCAAAGTCAGAGAATCAAGAAGATATAGTAAGTGGATTTCATGAAGCTTTACTAAAATCCATGCAAAGCAGCGGGGAACTAAATTATCAAGAAAGATATGATCAGTTAAAAGATGAAGTAGAGCAACGATTTGATTTGGAATATATGTCAAAAGTGGTGAGCGGTCGACACTGGAGAAAAGCAAGCGAAGGAACCAAAGAAAATTTTGTTCGAACATTTTCCAAATTAACCATTTCTAACTACACATCAAGATTTGACAGTTTTTCCGGTGAGCAATTTGAAACAATAGGAATGATTGATGGTCCCAAGGACTCTAAGATAATTCGAACTAATCTCATAAAAAGCAATGGAGAAAAAATATCCCTCAACTACCTAGTCAAAGAGTCAGATGATAAATGGAAGATCATCGACATATTTCTGGAAGGAAAAATTAGTGAGTTGGCAATTAAAAAATCTGAATATTCATCGGTATTAAAGAATCAGGGTTTTGAGAACCTGATTTTAGCAATTGAAAAAAAAATTAGAATGATTGAGGAAAGAGAAAAAAATCACTAAGGTTATTTTTGAGGGAAATATTTAAGTAAATAAAATAAAAATGAAAGCTACTATACACAAAATTAGGGAATCTAAAATAACCTTAACAAAAGCCCAACTCCTGAAGTCTGAGTTACAGTCCAAAAAATTATCCTTCTTAATGGAGGCTCATAACGGTATCTCTGCAAAAATTGTGGAACAGGCTGGATTTAAAGGTATCTGGGCTTCTGGATTATCAATCTCCGCTGCCTTGGGAGTAAGGGACAACAATGAGGCTTCATGGACACAAATACTTGAAGTTTTAGAGTTTATGTCAGATGCGACAAATATTCCTATATTAGTTGATGGAGACACTGGACACGGAAACTTTAACAATATGAGAAGGTTTGTTAAAAAACTTTGTCAAAGAAATATAGCTGGTGTTTGCATCGAAGATAAGATTTTCCCTAAAACCAATTCTTTCATTGAAAAACACCAACCGTTAGCTGCAATAGAAGAATTTTGTGGGAAAATTAAAGCCGGCAAGGATAGCCAAACAGATGATTCATTTTCTATCATCGCAAGGGTTGAGGCATTGATTGCTGGGTGGAGCCTTGATGAAGCATTAAGAAGGGCAGAAGCATACCATAAAGCTGGTGCTGATGGTATTTTGATACACTCGAGACAGAATAAACCTGATGAAGTTCTTGATTTTAAAAAGGAGTGGGGGAATAGGTGTCCCGTGATCATCGTGCCAACCAAATACTTCAAAACTCCGGTAAAAGTTTTCCAGGAATCTGGATTTTCGACGGTAATTTGGGCCAACCAAAATCTTCGGTCATCAATTACAGCAATGAGAAAAAGCTCTGAACTGATCAGAAAAAGACAGTCTGTCGCAGATATCGAAGAAAAAATTACCTCTATGGATGAGGTCTTTGAGCTCACAGAGAATCAAGAGCTAAGAAAAGCAGAAGAGAAATACCTTCGCAAGTCAGAAAACAGATACCGAAGCATTATTATAGCAGCCTCACGTGGAAAAAAATTAAGCAATCTTACGAAAGATAAGCCAAAATGCATGCTTGATATAAGGGGAAAGCCGCTTCTTAGAAGATTAGTCTCCACAATGAATAAGAATGGGATCAATGATGTTTCTGTTGTAAGAGGTTATAAAAAGGAAAAAATTAATTTTCCTTCGTTGGAGTATTTTGACAAT
>CAYMIQ010000178.1:0-2529 GCA_964390605.1 uncultured Rickettsiales bacterium | reverse complement strand
AATAGCAGGTTTAGATGTAAAAAGAATTATTAATGAGCCTACAGCTGCTGCTTTAGCTTATGGATTGGATAAAAAGAAAACTGGAACCGTTGCGGTTTATGATTTAGGAGGAGGTACTTTTGATATTTCAATCCTAGAAATTGGCGATGGAGTTTTTGAAGTAAAATCATCCAATGGTGATACGTTCTTGGGTGGAGAAGACTTTGACAAAAGGATTATAGACTATCTAGCTGATGAGTTTAAGAAAGAGAGTGGAGTTAACCTACGGGAAGATAAGCTTGCACTACAAAGGCTTAAAGAAGCTGCAGAGAAGGCAAAAATTGAGCTTTCCACATCTACTGAAACAGAAGTAAACCTTCCTTTTGTGACTGCAAACCAGTCAGGGCCTATGCATTTAAATATTAAGATTTCTAGAGCTAAACTAGAGAAGTTAGTTGAAGATTTGGTGGACAACACCATGAAACCTTGTGAAGCAGCCCTTAAAGATGCAGATATTTCTGCTGGTAAAATCGATGAGGTTATTCTTGTTGGTGGCATGACTCGTATGCCCAAAATTATTGAACGAGTGAAGGAATTTTTTGGACGAGAGCCGCACAAGGGCGTTAATCCTGATGAGGTGGTAGCAACTGGTGCTGCTATTCAAGGAGGCGTTTTACAAGGAGATGTTAAAGATGTTTTGCTTTTGGATGTTACTCCTTTATCTCTAGGAATAGAAACTCTGGGAGGAGTATTTACTCGTTTAATTGATAAGAATACGACAATCCCTACGAAGAAAAGCCAGGTTTTTTCTACTGCAGAGGATAACCAGACCGCGGTTACCATTCGAGTTTTTCAAGGCGAAAGAGAGATGGCTGCAGATAATAAGGCATTAGGTCAGTTTGATTTGGTGGGGCTACCCAACGCACCAAGGGGTGTTCCTCAAATTGAAGTTACATTTGATATTGATGCAAATGGAATAGTCAATGTTTCTGCTAAGGACAAAGCTACCGGAAAGGAGCAGAAGATCAAAATTCAGGCTTCTGGTGGGCTAAATGAGGAAGAGATAGATAAAATGGTTAAGGATGCGGAGAAACATGCTACCGCAGACAAGAAGCGCAAGGAGGAGGCTGAAATCAACAATCAAGCAGAATCTTTGGTGCACACAACAGAAAAAAGCCTTAAAGAGCACGGCGGTAAGGTTTCTGCTCAAGAAAAGAGTGCAATCGAGAAGGACCTTTCTGGTCTGAAAGAAGCAATAAAGGGTAAAAAACCAGATGAGATTAAACAGAAAATGGAGACTCTTTCTAAGTCAGCGATGAAACTTGGCGAGGCTATGTATAAAGAGGCTCAAGCTGCCCAAGCAGCTGAAGCAGGAAAGTCAAAGGGCGCTAAAACTGAGGGATCTGCTGATAAGTCCGGGAAAAAAGAAGAAAAAGTAGTAGATGCAGATTTTCAAGAAGTAGATGGTGATAAAGAAAAATCTGATGATAAAGCTAAAAAAGATCAAGATACCGGGGATCGGAAAAAATCAGCATAGCTTTTTGATATGCGGAGGTCTCAAATAAATTTAAATAATAAAAATTTAACTTCATCGAATAATAATGTCAAAACAGGACTACTACGAGGTACTTGGAGTTAGCCGTGATGTATCTGCGAGCGATTTAAAAAAAGCGTATCGTAAACTTGCTCTTCAATACCACCCAGATAAAAATTCTGGTAATCCTGAAGCTGAAAAAAAATTCAAAGAAATTAGTGAAGCTTATGGTATTTTGAGTGACCCTCAAAGAAAGTCTGCTTATGATCAATTTGGTCATGATGCGGTTAATCAGGGCGCTGGTGGAGCAGGAGGATTTGGCGGCAGTCCATTTTCAGATATTTCAGATATTTCAGATATCTTTGATGATTTCTTTGGTTCTTCGAATCGTAGAAGAGGAACAAGAGTTAATCGGGGAAATGACTTAAGATACGATATCGAAATTACATTATCAGATTCTTATTTTGGCAAGAAAACTACCGTACCTATTCCTACATATGTTACGTGTGATTCTTGTTCTGGGAGTGGAGATTCGAGTAATAGCGGACAAATTCAGTGTGACTCTTGTCAGGGTAGAGGTACTGTCAGGGCGCAGCAGGGATTCTTTATGATTGAAAAAACATGTACACGTTGCGGTGGTTCAGGTCAGGTTATTGAAAATCCATGTACGAATTGCAGCGGTTCCGGAAGAACAAAGAAAGAAAAAACACTCTCAGTTAATATTCCAAGAGGAATTGATAATGGTAATCAAATTCGTTTATCCGGACAGGGTGAGGCTGGATTGAATGGAGGGCCTTCTGGTGATTTATATATTTTTGTTTCAATTGATTCGCATGAAATTTTTCATAGAAAGGGAAGCGATATTCATTGTCAAATCCCGATTACTATGGCTACTGCTTGTTTGGGAGGGTCGATTGAAATCCCAACACCCGATGGTAAAAAAGCATCCCTAAAGATTCCAGCCAGCACCCAGACTGGCGATCAATTTAGGTTAAAAGAGAAAGGAATGCCAATAA
>CAYMIQ010000177.1:0-2534 GCA_964390605.1 uncultured Rickettsiales bacterium | reverse complement strand
AACATTCAGTATAAGTTTCTCGACTTGAGGAAAAGACCTGGCGATCACATGTTCTAAAATTGTTTTATTTCCTAGCTTCTTCAGGCACTTATCTCCACCTCCCATTCTGGATGATTTGCCTCCTGCCAATAAAATGCCTACAACCTTTTTCATCACAACGTAACGTCCTTAAACTTTCTTAGTCTTAGAGATACTTTTTGGTCGCATATCACGTGAGTCGTAACGAACTCTCTTGGCCCCAGATAATATAAAGAATCTTTTTCCTCTCGCGCGCCCAATGAGAGTCACGTTCGCCTTCGCGGCCAACTCAATCCCCCAAGCTGTAAATCCAGATCGAGAAATTAAAATAGGAATCTTCATTTGGACAATTTTGATGACCATTTCACTTGTTAATCGGCCAGTGGTGTAGAAAACTTTATCCTTACTTTGAATGCGTTTCAAAAACATATAACCCGCGATTTTATCAACCGCGTTATGTCTGCCAACATCCTCCATATAGACCAACGGCCTACCCTTTTTACACAAAACACAACCATGAATAGCTCCCGCCTTGAGGTACAGGCTGGGCGTTGTATTAATCTTCTTTGTTAAGCTGTATAACCAGGAAGTTTTAAAAACGGGAGTATTGGGGAGTCTGATCTTGTCGAATTTTTCCATTATATCCCCAAAAACGGTACCCGTCGAACAACCAGATGTTAATGTTTTCTTTTTTAGCTTCGATTCATAGTTGGTTTTTCTCTTTGTTCTCACCACCACAACCCCAAGGTCTTCTTCATACTCCACGCCTGTAATTTTATCTGTAGACAACAACATATTCTGATTAAGCAAATAGCCAACTGCGAGATATTCTGGGTAATCACCAATGGTCATCATTGTGACTATCTCTTGATCATTTAGAAATAACGTTAGGGAGCGCTCAACTATAGCGTCTAAGTCAACCACCTGCCCTGCCTCATTCTTACCTTTCATGCTAGATGTGAGGCGTTGGTCGTCTACATCAGGACTTATCGGTTTTACTTTCATCCAAAATATATAAAATAAAACTTCGGTTTATAAACAGCAATTGTCAATCCCCGCAGGGATTACAATCCTTACAAATATTGTTGCTGATGTTAAGTGATTAAAGCTACTTTTTGGTTTATAAAAGGTATCGTTAACGATGACAGACTTTCAAGCTAGCGGTTATACAGCGATAGAACTGATTCTAGAACTAGATTCGAATCTCTTGGAAATTATTCTACTCTCCTTGAAAGTGACACTCTCATCAACCTTCATTTCTGCAATCTTAGGAATATATATCGGTACGATGGTGTCGATAAGAAATTTTCCAGGAAAAAATGCAATTATCATATTGTTAAATTCTTTCATGGGTCTGCCTCCCGTGGTGGTTGGTTTGTTCGTCTATTTAATGATCTCAAGGGCAGGTCCTCTAGGAATATTCGGATTATTGTACACACCAACAGCAATGATAATTGCGCAATCTATTCTTATAACGCCCATAATTGCCGCATTGACTAGGCAAATTGTTTCCGATTTATGGATAAAGTACGAACTGCAATTTCGATCGCTGGCTTTATCACTTAAAGATTCTTTTTTTGAGATCATTTGGGACGCGCGTCATAGTCTGTTAACAGCAATTTTTGCGGGTCTGGGTCGTGCGATGGCAGAGGTCGGAGCGGTTATAATCGTCGGTGGCAATATTGAACATGTAACGCGCGTAATGACAACAACCATTGTAATGGAAACAAGTAAAGGTAATCTGGGGCTAGCTATGGCTCTCGGAATAATTTTACTGCTAATCACCTTTCTTATTAATCTTGCGCTGTTTTTTATCAGCAAGAAATCAAAAGGCTATTAATGGAATAAGGAAAAATGTCTGAAATATTCCCACTAAAATTCTTCAAAGTAAATTATCGATCAAATGGAAAGACATTGATCAAGAACGTGAGCTTTGAGATCTTGCAAAGTAAGCGCACAGTTATACTTGGCCCGAACGGCTCAGGCAAAACTCTGACCATGCTACTAATTCACGGACTCATAAAAACTAATGAGGGGTTAATTTCTTGGAATGGAAAAAATAACCAAAAGATTGGCCAACATTTAGCAATGGTTTTTGATAAACCAGTCTTTCTAAAAAGGTCAGTTCGCGAGAATGTAAATTTCTTTGTAAAAAGAACCAGGGCGCAAAGACATGAAAGATTAATTATTTGCAATCGAGTCCTTAAAAAGTTTGGTCTCAGTCATTTAGCGAATCAATCAGCACAATCTCTTTCAGCGGGAGAAAAACAAAAACTAGCCATCGCTAGAGCATTAACACTTAATCCAAAAATTCTTCTGCTCGATGAACCATCAGCCAATCTTGATCCAAAAAGCACACTAGAATTGGAGAAAATAATCAAAGAAACCAGCAAGAGAGGAACAAAAATTATTCTATCAACCAATAATATTGGGCAAGCAAAAAGAATAGCTCAACAGATACTTTTTTTATTTGACGGAGAATTGTTAGAATCTGCAAATGAAAAATCTTTTTTTAG
>CAYMIQ010000176.1:0-2539 GCA_964390605.1 uncultured Rickettsiales bacterium | reverse complement strand
ATAGGTGTTGTTCCTTTTAAGATTGCTGCTAGGTCGCTGTCAATAGTAGTTTCCCCCCAGTTAATCAGAGAAAATGGCACAGCGTTCCCGAAAACTGAAATTACTAGAAACGGAGTCCAATGTTTCCATGTTTTGGGCAAACCTATGCCTTGATGCCTTATGTACAACCATAAAAGTCCTCCGGCTACACAGAGTCTCAAGGCTGTCATACTGAGCGGTGGAATCGAGGAAACCCCAATTTTGATCAAAGCAAAAGATGATCCCCAAATTGCAGATAATAAAAAAAGCAAAGTAAGGTCAGAAAACTTCTTCTTCATTTCTTACTATACACTTTTTAATAAATATGAATTATCTAGCTGTCGGCGCTTTTAGTTTATTCAGATGTATTGCTAATGTATCGGCAATTTCCTTTTTTTCTTCATTTGAAAGAAAAGAACCAATAGATATTGTTTTACCATGTGATGAAAGATTCAGATAATTACGTCTTGATTCATTTTTCTTAATCCCTAGTTGTACCCAATATGGATCAAACTCCCATACGTCAGACTTTCCATTATTAAGTCTTTTTTTAATGACCAGATTGTTATCCCAAAGTTTAATTCTTTCATATTGATTCGCATCACGGTAGTTGACTTTAAAAGCAATATAGATCAGCAACACATCTAAACCAAAGAAGCCAAACACAGGCCACGCACCCTTAAGCATAAAAAAAATACCAATAGAAAAGCTGACAAAGACGATACAGAACATCAATATTAGGAAACCCTTTATGCTTAGGCTACGATGAGGGTATAAAACAATATTTAAAATTGGTATTTTATTTCTGTTTTTACTTTGCACAGTTTTTATTCGTAAGAAATTTCATGTAGATTTTATATAGTATATGCAAAAGAATAAAATAAATAGAATATTTAAAAAATTTCAAAAATCAGATCCAAATCCCAAAGGTGAGCTGTATTATAAAAATACTTTTACGTTATTAATTGCCGTAGTTTTATCTGCCCAGGCTACTGATAAGTCGGTCAACAGGGCTACCAAGAAATTATTTAAGTTAGCTGATAATCCTAAAAAAATTTTAGTATTGGGAGAAAAAAAACTTATACGATTTATAAAGAATATAGGGTTATTTAATTCTAAGGCTCACAATATTATAATGTTGTGTAAGATTCTTTTAGAGCGCTACAATGGTCGCGTTCCCTCTACTAGAGAAGAATTAATGAACTTGCCGGGCGTTGGTCGAAAGACTGCTAACGTTGTTTTAAATATCGCATTCAATAAACCAACTATTGCTGTGGATACCCATTTGTTTAGGTTATCTAATCGCATCGGTATTGCTGCAGGGAAAACTCCCCTAGAAGTTGAAAAGAATTTACTCAAGGTGTTACCCAATTGGGCGCTTGAGGATGCCCATCATTGGTTAATTTTGCACGGTAGGTATGTTTGTAAAGCGAAAAGTCCGTTATGTGCTCATTGCCTTATTAAAAATGAATGTGAGTATGAAGAAAAATTTTTTTAGTTTTTTATAAAAAACATTTTGACATTTTTAGAAATATAGAATAATAATAGCGCATATTAATTAAGAGAATTTATTAGAAGTTTTTTTAGTATGCAATTAAGTGTGGCTGTACGGGCTCTTTCATCATTATCACAGGAAACGCGTTTATCGATTTTTCGCATGCTTGTAACAGCAGGTCCAGATGGGGTGGCGGCAGGAAAAATTGCAGAAGGCCTTAATATACCACCATCTACATTATCTTTTCATCTCACTCATCTTGCAAATGCTGAGCTTGTAATCCCACAAAGATTAAATCGCTCGATCATTTACAAGGCAAATTACGACCAGATGTCTAAACTTTTACAATTTTTAACCGAAGATTGTTGTCGTGGTCAAAAGGAAATATGTTCGGAAGTATTTAATGGTCTTAAGGTTTTACAGAAGAAAGACTATGATAATGTTTAAGCAAACACTTAGGACTCTTGGAATTTTTTCCTGTCTACTTTTAGCTGTATCAATGGCTGGGGGGATGGTAAATGCAGCCGATTCAACCCAAGCTCAAATTGACGCCTTACAAGATGCTGTGGGGGAACTGAAGCAATCCGTCAATAAAATGGGCGGCGATACCACAGGATGTAAAATTAAATCTAGAGTATTCATGACTTTGGAATGCGAAAAATTTACAGCTCAGATGTTTGGACGTATTCATTTCGATGCTACATGGTATAACGATGATAAAACAGCCATGGGTTCTGGAACCGAATTCAGGCGTGCTCGTATTGGCATGAAGGGGAAAATGTACAAAAACTGGGGTTATAAAATGCAAGTGGATTTAGCCGATAATGCAGTTTCCGCGAAGGATCTTTATGTTGAATATCTCGGATTAAAGAAAAAATTTAACGGAATGAAGATTAAGGTTGGAAATCAGAAGGTTCCATTCAGCTTGGCAGAAATGACTAGTTCAAAATATCAAAACTTTCAAGAAAGAGCCTATACTGATGATATCCAATGGATTCCTGGGAGAGCAGAAGGTATTGCTGCTTC
>CAYMIQ010000175.1:0-2575 GCA_964390605.1 uncultured Rickettsiales bacterium | reverse complement strand
TGTATATTTAATACCGAAATTAAGCGCTGTATCACTTTTTTTACGATAGGCGCAGCTATTGCGCCACCTGTAACTATATCACCCTTTGGACCAGTCTTCTTTGGTTCATCGATCATTACCATTATGATGTACTTTGGATCAAAGTAGGGAAAAATTCCTATGAAGGAAGAGAGTAATAAATCTCGATCATAAAGACCATTGACCCCAACTTTCTCTGAGGTTCCTGTTTTTCCACCGACAAAGTATCCAGGCACATCAGCTTTCTTGCCTGTTCCTTGCTTATTTTCCACAACTTGACGCATAATCTTCTGAATTGCTTTTGATGTTTTTTCTGAGATTATCTTTCTCGTTTTGGTTGATTTTTTAGGAAATAGTGTAGGTTGATTTAAATAACCACCATTTACCATGGCTGCTATTCCAGCCGCCACTTGTACAGGATTTAATGATATACCATAGCCGTATGAAGTTGTGTTAGTATTGACTTCTCTCCAACGCTTTGGGGACCTGGTCTTGATTACTTCCGGCAACTCAATTGGCGATTTCTTCAAAAACCCCATACGAATAAAAAATTCTCTTAACAAACCCTTATATTTTTTCTCTATATCACTGGCTATTAGAGAGGCTCCTACATTAGAGGAGTACACAATTACTTCTTCTAGTGTCAGATTATCTTTTTTGGGATGAAGATCTCTGATAGTTTTTTTGCCCAACCTTAAAGGTTTGCTCACATCATATATTTTCTCAACATTTCCAATTCCAGTTTCTAAAGCTGCTGCTGCTGTGAATATTTTCAATATTGACCCCATTTCATAAACACTTATTGCACGATTAAATTTTTCTTTTTCTATAATATTCTCTCTTTTTTTAGTGTTTGGATCGAAATTTGGAAGCGAGGTTAGTGCAAGAATTTCACCATTTCTTGCATTCAAGATAATACCCGCCCCACCTCGTGCCTCATAAGTTGAGATACTTTTTTTTATTTCTTCGGTGATTAAGTGTTGCAGACGAATATCTATTGTTAATTGAATGTCCTTGTTTACTGATGGATTTTTGTCTATGTACCGCTCAATTCCCGACTGCCCCTTATTGTCTATATCAACGTAGCCTAAGATATGAGATGCAAGATTCTCAGAAGGGTAATAACGTTTTTGTTCATGATAAAATTCGAGGCCAGGTATGCCAAGTTGATTTATTTTATTTTCCTCTAAAGGGCTAAGATGTCTAGCGAGGTTGACATAATTTTTTTTGGTATTAAATTTTTTATATAGATCTTCCTTGGTTAAATCGGGAAGTGCTTGTTCTAGTTTTTTCACCGCATCTTCTACATCGATAATCTTTTTTGTATCAATTTGTAACGACGTAACCTGTAAATTGGTAGCCAAAACACTTTGATTCCTATCCAGTATATCTGGCCTTGTAATTTTCAGCGATGGTAATTCGTATTTTTCTAGTAATTGATTATCTAAGTTTGATTGTCTTGTGTTTGAGATTCCTAAGTCGATGAGCCGATAAAAGATAATTGCGCATAGAGAGATTACGCAAATATTCATGTAGACTATTATTTTCTTTATTTTTGCTAGTCGGGTTGGCCTAACATTTTTATCGAATCGATCTTTGCGTTTGAAATGGAAGGGTTGAAGGCGATTGTCATTTGACATCGAGAAAGTTTCTTATTTTTGTGCAAATTTCTTTTCTTTAAACCCATCGGTAAGGGCAAAATCTTTCTTTATATAGATAGATTCGGGTGAAATTTGAATCAGGTTTAGGTGTTTCTTATTCAGCCTGGCCAAGCGTTCTGGGCTATTTAGATGACTCCATTCTGCTTTCAGGGCACGCATCATCTTTTGTTCCTCTAAAACTTTTTTATTCACATTAGATATATTTTTCTCCAGAACTTGTACTTCACCCTTTAGGCTAAGCATTCCCGCGCCAACTAAAAATGATATAAATATCAAGGTTATTGTGATATTTCTCATTGTCTTAATTAGCCTGTCTTCTTAAGAAGGCTGGTATTTCCATAAGATCCTTATCCATATCAGAGCTCAAATTTCTTGTATTGTCAGCTCCCCCTTCTAGTTCCAGCATAGGTTGGCTATTTGTAATTTTACTTTTCATTCTACTCTTTTTCGCAACGACGGGACTCGCTGGTATTGGGTCAGCTTTTTGCGGTTTTATTTCTGGCTTGTCACTTGGTAAGGGCTCCTCGACTTTAGGTTTTGCATTAGAATCCTTCATTGCCAGATGAGCATTAACAGTCGCTGGTGCGGGGTCGGCTTTCTTGATTTCTGGTTGTTCTGCAGGCATTTCCTGGATTGCAGCTTTCATAATAGGCTCCTCTGTTTGTAAATTAACAGTCATGGTTGGTGGCAAGGGTGCAACTTTCTTGATTTCTGGTTCTGCGGGCATGTCCTGGATTGCAGCTTGAACGGTGGAGCTCTCTTCTGGAACATCGGTTTTAAATGGACCCTCTGGTATTGTATCTGTATTACCCGGATTATTTTCTTCCATCAAAGATACTTCTAGTTCTTTTCTAGGATTCTCGCCTTTAATAGATGGCCACGTTTTTACATCCTCA
>CAYMIQ010000174.1:0-2576 GCA_964390605.1 uncultured Rickettsiales bacterium | reverse complement strand
ACCATAGAGACCCTTATTAGATTATCAGTAGTTCCGTTGATTAATGAGAATGATACTGTGGCTACAGAGGAGATTCGTTTTGGTGATAATGATAGATTAGCTGCCAGAGTTGCTCAAATGATTGCTGCTGATACCCTGGTGATGCTTTCTGATGTTGAGGGTCTATACACCGCTGACCCAAATAAAGACAAAATGGCAAGAAAGATTGACAAAGTTTATCAAATTACGCCAAAAATTTACAAAATGGCCAAGAATACTCACTCGGACTTTGGTTCTGGAGGGATGATTACAAAGATCGAGGCGGCGAAGATTGCATTATCCGCTGGTTGTCGTATGGTTATTTTATTTGGTAACAAACTTTCTCCATTGGAAAGTATTATTCGCTCTAAAGCCAACGAAGGATCTTGGTTCTTTCCTTCATCTGACCCCATATCTTCTCATAAAAAATGGATTGCTGGTGCCATTAATATTTCGGGTAAGGTAATTATTGATGACGGTGCAAGAAAAGCCTTAGAAAAAGGGACAAGTTTATTATCCGTTGGGGTATTAAACGTTAGAGGTAATTTCAATCGCGGTGACGTTATTAATATTGTTTCCAAAAGTGGGAAAAAATTAGGCCGTGGAATCTCCGCTTTTTCGTCTAAGGATCTAAACTTAATTAAGGGATACAAAAGCCATGATATTGAAAGAATTTTAGGTTATCGTGGAAGAGAAGAAGTTATTCACAGAGATTATTTAACCCTAAGGGGCCAATAAAAATAACATGATCCTAAAAAGAAAAAACATTAGATCTGAAATAGAGAATATTTGCAGGTCAGCGAAAAGAGCCAATTCTTCCTTGGCCACTGCTTCCACTTCCATCAAAAATGGGATTTTAGAGAAGGCAGCTAAAAATATTTCCTCACGATCAAAGAGAATCTTGCAAGCCAATGCACGCGACATGATGTATGGAAAAAAAAAGAAACTATCGGAGTCGCTTTTAGATCGTTTGGAATTGGATGTAGAGAGAATCGAGGCCATGTCAAAAGGTTTGAGGGATGTAGCTCGCTTACAAGATCCGGTTGGAAAAATTATTGCTGCGTGGGACAGGCCTAACGGTCTAAAGATTTCTAGAGTTAGGGTACCTATTGGAACGATTGGTATTATTTATGAATCCCGACCTAATGTAACTGCTGATGCTGCTGGATTATGCTTAAAGTCCGGGAACAGTTCTATTTTGCGATGTGGTTCCGAGAGTCTGAATAGCTCGAAAATAATAACAGAATGCTTAAGAGACGCATTGAAAAGCTTTAAGCTATCGGCTGATTGTATCCAACTTATTCCCACGAAGGACAGAAAGGCTGTTGCAGAGCTTTTGCGCATGGATCAATATGTTGATATTATTGTGCCCCGCGGCGGACGCGGTTTAATCGAAAGAGTTTTAGAGGAAAGCAGGATCCCCGTTATTCGTCACCTGGATGGTATTTGCCACGTTTATATCCATTCTTCGGCCAATTTGAGGATTGCAAGAAAAGTTGTACTAAATGCAAAAATGAGAAGACCTGGAATTTGTGGCGCTGCAGAAACTCTTTTAATTGATGAACATGTTATGAATTCATTTCTACCTCCAATATTGGATGATTTGATTAGTAACGGTTGTGAAGTTAGAGGAGGAAAAAATATTAGATCGTTGGATAGCCGTGTTAAAGAAGTCAAGGATATTGATTGGGATACTGAATATTTAGATGCCATTATTTCTGTTAAATCTGTTTCTGGCGTCGATGAGGCCATAGAGCATATTAGCAACCATGGTTCTCAACATACCGATTCGATTATTTCTTCAGAGGCGGGGCCAACAAAAAATTTCCTTCAAAGGGTTGATAGTGGGATTGTGATGCACAATACCTCCACCCAATTTGCCGATGGAGGAGAGTTCGGCATGGGTGCAGAAATCGGTATTTCAACTGGGAAATTGCATGCCCGAGGCCCAGTAGGTGCTGAGCAATTAACGACATACAAATATATTGTTAAAGGTAATGGTCAAACGAGACCTTAGGGTGCATTCAAAACCAGCAGTTTGCGATGTTTATAGGTTCTTAGCCTCTACTAAGAAAAAAATTGGTATACTTGGCGGTTCATTTAATCCACCCCATCTTGGTCACCTGCACATTAGTCTGCTGGCGCTTAAGAGACTCCAGTTAGATGAGATATGGTGGCTTGTTTCTCTTTCGAATCCACTAAAGCGTTCTGTTAATAGTGAAAATTATTTCAAACGTTTGGAAAAATGTTCTTCGGTTTTCTTAGATAAGAGGATTAAGATTGTCGATTTAGAATATTCTATGACCACTTTTTATACTTTTGATATTATTACGCAAATCTTAAAAAGATGCCGAAATTCTCAATTTATTTGGATCATGGGAGCCGATTGTTTTGAAAGAATGGATTTATGGTTTAGATGGGAAGATATTTTTAAAAAAATTCCGATTGCTATTTTTAGTAGGAATCTAAGGAACATGAAGGCATTGGCTAGCAAGGCTGCTATTCGTTACAAAATGTTCAAAATCCCATCAAATCAAAGAGAGTCAGGTGTTTTTTTA
>CAYMIQ010000173.1:0-2577 GCA_964390605.1 uncultured Rickettsiales bacterium | reverse complement strand
CATCTTGTAATTTTTTAGCATTAGTATCAGCAATTTCTTTTGCCTCATTAACAATATTTTCTGCTTCCTGTAATCTTTTTTTGATTCCCTCTGTTCTTTCGTCCAAGGCAGAAACAATCATCTTTTTACCTGGGCGAAATGCAATAGATACAAAAATTATAAAGGCAATTAACACCCAAAAAGCTTCGTCAAACATTTTCTTCCTTTTCAACTGACTTTTGTATCACTCTTTTCAGCTCTTCCTTGTTAAAATTGTCCTCCCCAATCAGAGTCTTTGCGATCTGTTCCGTAACTTCTGTTGATATCATTTTTACGTGAGACATTGCCTCGTTTTTTGCTTTTTCAATTCTTTTTTCAGCCGCATTCTCCTTTTTCTTCAAGTCCTCTAGGAATGTTTCATTTCTTTTCCCCACTTCATTTGATATTTTTTTGGTGGCATCTTTTAGTATATTGGCAGCATCTGTTTTTGCATCATTTATAACTTTAATGTATTGCACTGATGCCTTTTCTGCATCTTTTTTCAATTTTTCCGCCTCTTGGATATTTTTGCTTATTCTTTTTTCTCTTTTTTCAAAGATATTCGAGATGCGCGGTAAGGCTACTTTTGTCATCAAGAAATATAAAAGAACAAAAGCAACAATCAGCCATACAATTTGTGGCGGATAATCGGTTAGAATCATCTGTGGCATTTTTTATCTAGTGTAGATTAAAATCCGTATAATATTAGAAATGCTACAACCAGTGCGTACAAAGCCACAGCTTCAGTTAGAGCAAATCCAAGAAGCACATTACCAAATTGTTTAGATGATGCTGATGGATTTCTAAAACCCCCAGCAACATATTGGCCAAATATCGTTCCTATTCCTACACCAGCACCTGCTACACCGATAGTGGCGAGACCAGCGCCTATAAGTTTAGCTGCTTCAACTTCCATTTCTCCTCCTTCTTTCTAAAAAAATTAATAATAGTTCAGTATTTCATTCATGTATATATTTAGTGTTGCATATGTATGGCATCATTTAAATATAAACAAGTAAGAACTGCAAACACATAGGCTTGCAAAAAGGCTATTAGGGTTTCTAGCGCATATATGGCTATTAAAAACAAAAGTGGTGCTACTCCATACAACCCTAACGTGATTACAAAGCCAGCAAATACCTTTATCATTGTGTGCCCAGCCATCATATTAGCTGCTAGCCTGACCGATAGGCTTACGGGGCGGGAGAGATATGAGATAATTTCAATTGGTATGAGCAGGGGAGCTAAGAATATTGGAACGCCAGGTGGCAAGAAAATAGAGAAAAATTTTAGACCATGACGAACAAACCCTAGTACTGTTACACCAATAAACACCAGTGCAGCAAAAGTAAAAGTAACAATTATGTGGCTTGTAACAGTAAAGCTGTAAGGAATAAGTCCCAGACCATTACAAAACAAAATAAATACGAATAGAGAGAAAATAAATGGGAAGAATTTTTTTCCTTCATCTCCTATATTTTCTCTTACCGTCTTTGCTATTAGCTCATATGTCATTTCTGCAAGATTTTGCCATCTATTAGGAATTAATAGTTGTTTTCTTGAGCCCAAGATCATGAGCGAGCTAATTAGCACTATTGACACTATCATAAATGCTGCTGAGTTGGTAAAGGATACGTCAATTCCACCTATATTCAGATCGAATATTCTCTTTATCGTAAATTGTTCTAATGGGCTGTGATTTCCTGCCATAATGAATAAATATAAATTCCTTATTTTCTCGGATTATCGACAGAATCCTTCTCGTGTAAATGATTAGTTTTAATTTTTCTAACTGATTTAAATATATTAAATAAACCAGCGGCTATACTTAGAAAAATAAAAATGATAATGAACAATGGTTCTGTTTCAAGCCATCTGTCGAGAACAGTTCCAATTACAATTCCGACTATGAGTGCTGAAGCGAATTCAGTTGAAAGTTTTAGCGCATAGCCAACTTTAGATTTTTTTCCAGATTGTCGGTATTTTTCTCTTTTTTTGACGCTATTAATTTTAGACTCGAGGGTTTTCAAACGATCGCGATTTTCCCTTGATGTCATCATTCGAACTTGTGTACTTTTCTTAGAAAATTATCCAACTTCTCTTAACCCTTCTGCTGTTTTTAAGTCTACGGAGACAAGCTTTGATACACCCTTTTCTGCCATTGTAACACCGAATAATTTATCTACTTTCGCCATAGTTACCCTATGGTGTGTTACAATAAGAAATCGGGTTTGTGTTGTTTCAGTAATTTCCCTTAATAACTGACAGAATCTATCCACATTTGAGTCGTCTAAAGGAGCATCTACCTCATCAAGTACGCATATAGGCGCAGGGTTTGCTAGAAATACGGCAAAGATTACAGCTATTGCTGTGAGCGCCTGTTCTCCTCCAGATAAAAGCGTCAACGATTTAAGTTTCTTCCCTGGGGGGCTTGCGTAAATCTCAAGACCAGCTTTAAGAGGGTCATCCGAATCGATTAATTCCATATGCGCATGACCTCCTGCAAAATGTTTAGAAAATTATTTCTCAAAATTTTTATTTACCACATCGATCGATGCA
>CAYMIQ010000172.1:0-2594 GCA_964390605.1 uncultured Rickettsiales bacterium | reverse complement strand
TTGTAACCTGATTTAAATGCTTTTTTATTTCTTACCAACTTTACTTTTCCTTTTCTCAAGACTTTCGGTGCTCAATACCCCAACCCCAGTAGCCAAAACATTAGTGAGCGCTTTTTTTGTAGCCGCAACAACCAACACATCTCCAGATCGCAATTTAAAACCTTCAAAAGGGGTTAATTCTGCATGTTCTCCTCTTAAAATCATTCGTACCGTCATTTCTTTAAGACTTGGGAAAATACCCGCAACAGCTTCTTCTCCAATTAATTTGGATCCTTCATTAACAGTCACCTGGGCCAAAAATTGCTTACCATCCCCTTCAATCAAAGTATTGGCGAGCGTTCCTCGATTAGGAAGAATTCTTGGGGCCACAAAGATAATGTATAAAAAACCAACAGCTGCTAACACTAAACCGGGAATAGTAAATTCAAAAAAAGAAAACTGTCTTAGTCCCAAGCTAGCTAAAGAGTTAGATATTAAAAGATTCGTGCTAGATCCCAACAACGTAGTCATGCCGCCTAGTATGGCAACAAAACTTAATGGGATCATGAAAGCGCTCGCAGAACGCGAAAAACGATCAGCAAGAATTTGCATGATAGGAATAAATATGACAACAACCGGCGTATTATTAAGGAAAGCACTTATAATCAAAACAAAGATTAGCGCGAAAGCGACAGAGAAGAAGGGGTTTTTTGGACTTAAACCAATGACAAATTGAGTCGCCCTCTCCAGAGACCTCGTATTAACAATTGCCTGACCCACGACCAGCAATGATAATACGGTAATTAACGCTGGGTTGGCGAAACCCGCTAAAATTTTACTAGGTCCTAAAAGATTATTTCCCTCAGCATCAAGATAGGGAAAGAGTGTGTAAAAAACCAACAGAAAGCCTAAAATACCAACGGAAACAAGCTCCATTGCCATTCTTTCCCAAGCATAGAGAAGAATCGCGAACAGGACAAACGATAGCGTCGCCACCATCAATATATTTGTTTCTAGTATAAACATTAACCCACAGTCAAATTGTTACCGAGACCCAATATAAATATAAGTATGGTATTAAACATACCAATAATCAAAAAGTACCTGTTTAAATAAAAAAAACAAAATGTCAAATAATAACTTATTTATTATGTAGAAATAATTAAATTACATAATATAATAGTACTTTTATCTGCTTGATAAAAATCTCCATTTATTGAAAACTGATTGTGATACAGAGATCCTGGGGGAGCTTCTCGTCAATCCAGAGAGCTGAGATACCTAAGTGAAGGTAACCCTTAGAACCTGAACCGGTTAGTGCCGGCGTAGGAAATGGACATGAAAACATCAAAGACACAAAAATCATCAGATGCCAAATTAAAAGTCGGGGAAACTGTCGCTTTTCCTAGCTCACGGAAAATATACATAAAAAGCGAAAGGGACCCTCACGTAGCAGTTGGAATGCGGGAAATTACCCTATCCGATACTTCAGAAAATAATAAGTTAACCGTTTATGACTCGTCAGGGCTGTACACGGATCCCAGTTACAAAGCGAATTTTTCTGCTGGTCTGCCCAAGTTGAGAAAAGAATGGATTTTGGCCAGAAGTGATACCGTCTCATATAAAGGCGAAAACCCGCAAGCCGAAAGCAACAACCATACAAAGAAAGATAACTCGAAGGTTCCGCCCTTCCCTAAAAGAAATACCCATCCTTTAAAGGGAAAGAGCAAAAGATCCGTCAGTCAACTAGCCTATGCGAAACAGGGAATTGTTACGCCAGAAATGGAGTATGTTGCTATTCGCGAAAACGAAGGTCGTCAATTGATAGCTGAAGTTGATCGCGATGGAGAATCTTTTGGGGCTAACATTCCCAATTTTGTTACTGGAGAATTCGTTAGGGATGAAATAGCGAGTGGAAGAGCCATTATACCATGTAATATTAATCATCCTGAATCCGAACCAATGATTATAGGAAGAAATTTTCTTGTAAAAATTAATGCCAACATTGGTAATTCTGCAATCCCATCATCTGTCTCTGATGAAGTTGAAAAAATGATCTGGGCCACGGGGTGGGGAGCAGACACCGTGATTGATCTTTCCACCGTAAAAGATATTCATAACATAAGAGATTGGATCATTAGGAACTCTCCTGTCCCAATTGGAACAGTCCCAATATACCAGGCTTTAGAAAAGGTCGGTGGCAAAGCAGAGGATCTTTCGTGGAAAATATTTCGAGATATTTTAATAGAACAGGCCGAACAAGGAGTCGATTATTTTACTATTCACGCTGGAGTGAAACTTGCCTATATTCCGCTTACCGCTGATAGAGTAACTGGGATTGTTTCTCGTGGTGGGTCTATCATGGCGAAATGGTGTCTCGCCCATCATAAAGAAAGTTTTTTATACACAAATTTTGATGAAATGTGCGAAATCATGAGAGCCTACGATATCAGCTTCTCCCTAGGTGATGGCCTTAGACCAGGATCGATCGCCGATGCAAACGATAAAGCGCAATTTGCCGAATTAGAAACTTTGGGAGAATTAACAGAAAAGGCATGGGAGCATGATGTCCAGGTCATGATTGAAGGGCCCGGTCATGTCCCGATGCATAAAAT
>CAYMIQ010000171.1:0-2625 GCA_964390605.1 uncultured Rickettsiales bacterium | reverse complement strand
TGATAATTTCTTGATCTCCCATTTTTTCAAGTCCTTTCCAATCTAATTGTACGGAGTGCTTTTCTGCAAAATCATTAAGTACGTTTTTTAATAGAGAACGATTAATAAATGTTTGGGCTTTCTTGTCTAGATCCGATTTAAAGTTTTTCCAATTTACTTTCACCAGCCTATAGCCAGATATTTTCTGTAATTCTTCTATAATAGAAAATCTTGAAAATCCCTGAAGAATGATTTCATAACGATTGTCTGGGGTTTGAGTAGACGAAATAATTCTTCCGGCACATCCTATCTCATATACTTTTTCTGTATTGCCTATCACCTTATCTTTTGGACTAGAATTTTCCATTGGCTGGATCATTCCTATTATTTTATGGGTATTGAGGGCGTTTTTTACCATATTTAAATAGCGTGGTTCAAAAATATTTAATGGCAATTGTCCTCCAGGAAGCAAGAGAACATTCTTTAGGGGAAAAATAGGTATGATTGTCGGTAGATTTTTCATTTTTAATTAGAACAAAATACTAGAAAGTTTTTTCCTTCCCTCGATGGACAAAGTGTGAGTAGATCCTAATCCATCAAAAAATTCAATCAACTGATTCTTCGCTACACCGTTGTTCCAGGTTTTTTCTTTTTTCAGGATGGTTAGTAATTCTTCAATTGCCTCAGCCTTTTTTTCAGTTGCATAGTAGGCAAGGGCAAGATCGAATCGCTTTTCATGGTTTTCAGGATCTTTGCTGAGTTCGTTTTCTAAGTTGGGGATCTTATTAGCGACTTCCTTTCCCTTTTCAGCGAGCTTAATAGCCGAATTTGATTCTTTGATTTTATTATTTTTTTTCAGTTCTTCTGTACAATTATCATAGATTGTTTTTGCTGCCTCTAGGTTGTTTTCGGCAAGGCAACATCTAATTAATCCAGCGATGGAATCTGGATTCTCTGGATCAGTTTGTAGAATTAACTCATAAATTCTTCTAGCTTCCATTGAATTATTCTCATTTAAAAATATTTGAGCTTGCTTTAAGGCATCCGCAATTTGATCCCCTTCCGCGTCTTTGGTCAGTTCAGACATTTTGTTGATGAAGTTCATGACTTCACTTTCTGGAATAGCGCCAGAGAAACCATCTACAGGTTGTCCGTTGAAAAAAGCAAAAACTGCAGGAATAGACTGAATATTTAATTTTTGCGCAAGCTCTTTATTTTCATCAATATTGAGTTTAGCTAACTTTATTTTTCCTTGAGTTGTCTGGACGGCTTTTTCTAAAACTGGCGTAAATTGTTTGCAAGGTTCACACCAGGGTGCCCAGCAATCTAAAAGTACGACCGCATCGGCTGATGCTTCAATAACATCTGTTGTAAAGGACTCTGCCGTTACGTCTTTTGATTGTAGGGTTTGTGCCTGGCTATTATTATCTGTAATAATTTCACTCATCATTTTATATTCGGTTCTAACTTTTCTCCCTTTTGTTTTTTTATTGTTATTTCTTTGAAGGTTTTTTCTAGCGCAATAAATCTTTCAGGTGTTGTCGGGTGTGTGCTTCTATGGTTAATAGATAGGTTACTATTTTCGGCGGCCATTCTTCTCCAGAAATGAGCTACGTTAGATGCATCGATATTTGTTCTTTCTAAATAATACATACCTACATAATCAGCTTCTTGTTCAAAGCCTACACTGTGTGCCAGTGCTCCTAGATTACCCCCTAAATCTGTATAAGTTCCTCCTGTATTCACGCCTGCACCGGATAAAAGCAAGTCTATTAAAAATCCACCCGCTGTCCCTAAAAGAGTATTGGTTTTCTTTTTATCTATATGTCCCATCGTATTATGGGCTAGTTCATGCGCCATTACTAATGAGAGTTCGTTATCATTATCAACAAATCTATACATCCCTCTGGTGATATAAATATTTTGACCATCTGCATATGCATTAACGGATGCTTCGTTGGGTAAATATATTACACCATAATCGCAGCTCTTTTCTCTGATCACATTGAGCGTAAGGTTTTGAGTATTTCTTAAAATTTTGACTTGAATATTTGCATCTTCAATTTCCCGTAGGATCTTCGCTAGCTTCTGAAAGCCATTCTTTCCCTTCCCAATCTTTTTTCCGTTGATCGCTACTATTTTATCGCCAATCATTAATCCTGCTCTTTTGGCGGGTGCATTTTTTACTAATTTCCATATTTGAACATCATCACCAAGATCTATGAGATTTTTAGCAGCCTCTTGATAAAATTCGCGAAGAACCCCTAAAGTTACCGTATACATTCCAGTAACTAGTGTTGTTTTTGGACAAAGATCCTGATTGCTTAAAAATATAGGATAAGCTAAATCATGAATTTTTGACCATTCTTTTATTTCTTGCCTCAAGCTCGATTCGGCTTGTTTTATTCTTTCTTCCGCTATTTCTTCTTGAGTCCCCTGCTGAGTAACCGTAACTGGCGCACATCCGGTCGAGAAGCAGAAAAAGAGAATGAATAAATATTTTATAGGTTTTTTTACCATTGCTTACTTACATTATATTCCTTAACTAAATCATAATTTTTAACAATAGAAAACATATCAGGCTTGAAAACTTGTTTTCTTTGATTATCATCAAGTCTGTCTTACATATTATTTGAATTGGAATGA
>CAYMIQ010000170.1:0-2662 GCA_964390605.1 uncultured Rickettsiales bacterium | reverse complement strand
ATGAAAAATTTATGGAAGAAATTAATAAGATTCAAATAAGCAAATCTCTGCCCTTAGTCATTAGGTTATTCAATAGTTACGTAAAATCCTATAAGTTCTTTATAGCCTTAGCCTTTGTGTGTATGATTTTTGCCGCAGCAACTACAGCTGCAAATGCATGGATAATGCAGCCCATTCTTGATGATGTTTTCCTAAAAAAAGATTCACAAATGTTATTACTTATCCCAATAGCAGTTTTGGTAATAGCTATAGTAAAGGGATTCTCAGAATTTGGTCAATCAGTACTTATGTTGCTTGTTGGACAAAGAACGATTGCTGATATCCAAAAAGATATGTATGCAAGCATGATGAAAGCTGATCTTGATTTTTTTCATAACAATCCTTCCGGCAATCTTGTAGCAAGGTTTATCAGTGACGTTAACAGACTAAGGCACTCCGTAACCACTGCACTTACAGGAATTGCCAAGGATTCATTGACTCTTGTTTTTCTTGTTGGGCTTATGTTCTATCGTGATTGGCAATTAGCGTCTATTGCTTTCATAATCTTCCCTCTTGCAGTTTATCCTATAACAAGAATAGGTCGATTAATGCGAAAAATTTCGTCAGCTACGCAGACGAAAATTGGTGAATTCAGCACTCTACTGAATCAAACATTCCAAGGATCAAGACAAGTCAAGGCATATGGTATGGAAGGTTACGAAAGCAAAAGAGCAGTAGATTATATTGATGAAATTACAAGATTAATTTTTAAAAGTTCAAGACGCAGTACTATTCTTCGACCTGTCATGGAAACATTGGGAGGTATCGCCATTGCCGGAGTCGTTTTATACGGAGGAGGTAAAGTAATAAATGGGGAAACTACTCCTGGAACTTTTTTTTCCTTTTTGACCGCATTTTTTCTTGCATATAGACCGCTAAAAAGTCTGGCGGGATTAAATGCTGTGCTTCAAGATGGTTTGGCTTCTGCTGAACGACTATTCACTATACTAGATATAGAACCGAAGATTCGAGATAGTGTTAATGCGAAAACAATGAAAGAAGTGAAAGGAAAAATTGAATTTAAGGATGTAGAATTTTCCTACGAAAGTGGAAATAATATACTAAAAAAGATCTCTCTTTTGATCCCTCAAGGAAAAAAAATTGCTCTTGTCGGGCCTTCTGGCGCAGGGAAATCAACCATTTTAAATCTCATACCACGTTTCTTCCAAGCAGATAGTGGTCATATAGAAATAGATGGGACAGATGTAAAAGAAATTAAGATTGGATCGTTAAGATCGTCTATGGCGCTCGTGAGTCAAGAGGTAAATCTTTTTGATGACACTATCTACGCAAATATTGCTTATGGAAGACTGAGTGGAACGGAGGACGAAATTATTACCGCAGCAAAAAAATCAGCATCACACAACTTCATAATAAAACTTCCAGATGGATACAAAACCTCTGTTGGTGAGCATGGTGTCAAGCTATCTGGCGGACAAAGGCAACGTATTGCAATCGCAAGAGCCATGTTAAAGAATGCACCCATTCTCCTACTAGATGAGGCAACGTCATCATTGGATGCAGAGTCAGAAAGAGATGTACAGAAAGCATTGCATGAACTTATGAAAAATAGGACAACGCTGGTTATTGCACATCGACTATCAACAGTAATAAATGCAGACACCATTTACGTGATTGAGGAAGGTAAAGTAGTGGAAAAAGGAACACACTTTGATCTACTAAAAAACAAAGGGGTATACTCTCGCCTCTACACACAACAATTTGCTGAACAGGAAGAATGATTAAAAAGATTCTAAACCATCCATCAATAATAAAATTGGCATGCTGGCTAACTTTTTCCTACATACGCCTCTGCTTTGTAACAAACACTTGGCAATTTCTAGGAAATAAAGAGTTTGAAAATAAATGGAAAAAAAATAAACCATTTATATTATGCTTTTGGCATGGACGACTATTGATGATGCCATACTGCTGGAAAAGAAACGTACCGATTCATATGCTCATCTCCAAACATCGAGATGGGCAACTCATTGCAAAAACTGTCCAATATTTAGGAATCAAATCAATAACAGGGTCAACCAAACGCGGTGGTGTAGAAGCAATGAGAGGAATGTTAAAGATTCTAAATAGAAAAGAGTATATTGGAATAACACCAGATGGCCCCAGAGGACCAAATATGAGATGTTCTGTAGGCGTAGTAAATTTAGCACAACTTTCGGGATCCCCCATAATTCCAGTTACCTGTTCATCAACGAGAAGAAAAATAATACCTAGTTGGGATAAATTTCAGATAACACTGCCCTTTGGTTCTGGTGTTTTTATCTGGGGAAGACCAATCAACGTACCTAGAAGAATAACAGCATCACAGAAAGAAAAAATTAGAGAAAAGATAACTAAGAAACTAAATAAACTTACTGAAATCTCAGATGCACTCTGCGGTCATGATTTTAAACTATTAAAGGAAGATAGCAGGGCAACAAAATGATAGTAATTTATCGTTTACTGACGTGCTTACTGTTTCCTTTTATTCTTTTAACTCTGCTTTTCCGGCTAAAGACACGTAAGGAGGATCGTAAAAGGATTTCTGAAAGGTGGGGCAAAACTGGGAAAATAAGGCCCAGGGGAACAATAGTGTGGATTCATTGCGCAAGTGTTGGCGAAT
>CAYMIQ010000169.1:0-2665 GCA_964390605.1 uncultured Rickettsiales bacterium | reverse complement strand
GTCATTATTGTTCTTTATAAACTCCAAGGCGTTTTCAAGTATAAGGCTGGCTGCTATCTTATCTATCGCCAGCTGCTTTTTCTCCCTAGAAAGGGTACTTTTAGAGAGAATGTCATTTGCAGATTTTGTTGTAAGTCGTTCATCCCAAAATATTAAATCAATATTTATTTTTTTTAGCAGTTCTTTTGCAAAATCACGCGTTGATTGACATCTTCTTCCCTCGGTACCATTCATATTGAGGGGCAGGCCAATAACCAACGCCATGACCTTATTTTCCTTTATTATTTTTATGAGTTGATTAACATCTGATTCAAATTTCTTTCTTTTAATTGTGGTGAGTGGTGTGGGAATCAAGGCAGAACCATTGGAGATTGCAATGCCTATTCTTTTTGAACCCAGATCTAATGCTAAAATCTGTCTGTTCAATTTTATGTGTTTCTTTATTTCTATTGGCTTGCAGATTGGCATATCCAATGTTAGTTTTTTATTCATAAAAAAGTAATGCATTTCCATATTAAACAAAAAAATAACTTTTTTCTTTTAAAATATAAGCTACGCCAATGTCTATGAATGAAGAAACAGTGAAAAAGATCGCTTCTTTAGCCAAAATTAAGGTTGAAAGAAAAGATCTGAAAAGATTTGCACAAGAGCTAGAGGCAATTATTGGCTGGATAGAGCAGCTTAAAGAAGTAGAAACAAAGAATGTCCTGCCTATGACAAGCGTTGTTGATGCTGATTTACCTACTCGCGAAGACAAGATCTTAGGCACTGAAAATAGCAAGGAAATTCTTTCCAATAGTCCTGAAAGCAAAGAGAATTATTTTGTTGTTCCCAAAGTGGTTGAGTGATTGATGCCTAGATTAAATCAACTTTCATTACATGAGGCCAGAGAAGGGATGAGCAAGAAGCAATTTTCCTCTCGAGATATTACTCAGGATCACATAGATGCAATAGAAACCCGGAAAGACTTGAATGCTTTTATCACCGAGACCCCAGAGCTCGCTCTTAAGGCGGCGGAAGAATCTGATAAAAGAAGAGCAAGAGGGGAGACTAACATCATGGAGGGGATTCCTATTGCAGTAAAGGATCTTTTCTGTACTAAGGGCGTTAGAACTACCGCTGCATCTCGAATATTGAAAGATTTTACGCCAACATACGAATCTACAGTGACTCAAAATTTGCTAAAAAGCGGAGCAGTTTTTTTGGGAAAGACGAATTTGGATGAATTTGCCATGGGGTCATCGAATATCACAAGTTATTTTAAGCCTGTGCAGAATCCATGGAAACGAAAAAATAGTAAAAAAAATCTAGTTCCTGGAGGATCTTCAGGTGGATCTGCGGCTGCAGTTTCTAGTCGCTTGGCTATTGGTGCCACAGGCACAGATACTGGTGGATCGATTCGTCAGCCTGCTGCTTTCTGTGGCCTTGTAGGCATGAAACCCACTTATGGACGTTGCTCGCGTTGGGGAATCATTGCTTTTGCATCTTCGCTTGATCAAGCTGGGCCAATTACTAGAAATGTTAGGGATAGTGCAATTATGTTGCAAGCGATGGCAGGACATGACCCAAAAGACTCAACGTCGATTAATACAGATGTTCCTGATTATGAGTCGTGTCTAGGCAAAAGTGTTAAAGGACTAACTATAGGTATTCCGAAACAATACCGTGTTGATGGCATGAATCCAGAGTTGATAAAACTTTGGGATGCGGGCATAGAGTGGCTGAAGGGCTCCGGTGCTAAAATTTCTCAAATATCCCTCCCTCATACAAAATATGCTCTTCCTACCTATTATATTGTTGCACCGGCCGAAGCATCCTCAAATCTTGCAAGATATGATGGAGTTCGATATGGATTTCGATCAGAAGCACCAGATACATTGCAGGATATGTACGAAAAAACTCGCGCACAGGCATTTGGAGATGAGGTAAAAAGAAGAATATTTATCGGAACATATGTTTTGTCAGCGGGTTATTATGATGCATATTATTTAAAAGCTCAGAAGGTAAGGAAATTAATTGCTGATGATTTTACTGAAGCCTTTAAGAAAATAGACGCTATCCTAACCCCTACAACCCCGGGATCAGCTTTTGGAGTTGGGGAAAAGATGGATGATCCAATCGCTATGTATTTAAATGATGTTCTTACTGTGCCTGCTAGTTTAGCGGGCCTACCTGCTATCTCTGTCCCTGCTGGACTAGACAAAGACAAATTACCTATTGGCCTACAGATTGTAGGAAGACCTTTTGATGAGCAGACAGTTTTTCAGATTGCTGAAGTTATTGAAAAATCCTCGGGAATTAATTTTGATCCGGATTACACCAATGCAAAAAACAAATAATTTAGTCACCGGAAAGAAAGATAAGTGGGAGGTTGTAATTGGACTGGAGGTTCATGCGCAAATTACGTCCAGATCAAAGTTATTTTCTAGCTCTTCTACTGAATTTGGTGCCGAGCCCAACTCCCAAGTTTCATTATTGGATGCATCTATGCCCGGAATGTTGCCAGTTATTAATCAGAAATGTTTAGAACAAGCTGTGAAGACTGGGTTAGGTCTAAATGCAAAAATTAATAATATTTCTGTTTTTGATCGCAAGAATTATTTCTATCCAGACTTGCCTCAAGGTTATCAAATTTCACAATACACTAAACCAATCGTTGGCGAAG
>CAYMIQ010000168.1:0-2667 GCA_964390605.1 uncultured Rickettsiales bacterium | reverse complement strand
CATTGTGCACTTCCCCGAAGAGAGGTCTATATGGTCATTCGGAAGTGGTTATGGGGGAAATGCTCTATTAGGAAAGAAATGCTTTGCTCTACGAATCGCCTCTGTGATGGCAAGACAGCAAGGTTGGCTTGCTGAACACATGCTAATCTTAGGTGTAGAATCGCCTGAGGGAGAAAAAACTTATGTAGCTGCCGCTTTCCCCAGTGCTTGCGGAAAAACAAATTTTGCTATGCTAGTTCCTCCACAAGGTTTTAATGGATGGAAGATATGGACTGTTGGAGACGATATTGCTTGGATTAAGCCAGGTAAAGACGGAACTTTCCGAGCTATAAATCCTGAAGCTGGATACTTCGGTGTCGCACCGGGAACTAGTATGAGTTCAAATCCAACAGCTATGAAAATGTTGAATAAAAACTGTATATTCACCAATGTTGCACTCACTGATGATAAGGATGTTTGGTGGGAAGATATGAGCAAAGAAGCTCCATCCCATCTTACTGATTGGAAGGGAAACGATTGGTCTCCTGATTCTGAAACGCCTGCAGCCCATCCAAATGCAAGATTCACTGCTCCAGCAACAGAATGTGTCAGTTTAGATCCTGCCTGGGAAGATCCCGAAGGTGTTCCAATAAGTGCATTTATTTTTGGAGGTCGATTAAGTTCAACCTTCCCTCTAGTCTTTCAATCTCGTGACTGGAACCATGGAGTATATCTTGCAGCTACCATGGGGTCAGAAGCTACTGCTGCATCAGTTGGTCAGGCTGCAATTAGACGTGATCCGATGGCTATGCTTCCTTTCTGTGGTTATAATATGGGAGACTACTGGAAACATTGGTTAAACATGGGGACAAAAGTCTCGAAACAACCACCAATCTTCCGTGTAAATTGGTTTAGGAAAGATAAAGAAGGAAACTTTATGTGGCCGGGATTTGGAGAAAATATGAGAGTCCTCAAATGGATCATTGATAGAGTTCATGGAAAAGTAGAAGCAACTGAAACTCCCTTCGGATATATACCAAATAAAGACGATATAAACTTGGAGGGAATAGACTTTAACGATCAGAAATTCCAGGATTTAATGAGTATTGAAAAAGATGAGGGGATACAGGAAGTTCAGGATCAAGAAGAGTTATTCGATAGATTCGAAGAACGCTTACCGAAGGAAATGGTCAATCAACGAACCTTACAAACTGAGCGACTCAAATAAATTAATTTTCTAGTGGGCCTCGTCCCAATTATCACCATAACCAATATCTACTACTAAAGGAATTTTCAACTCCAAAGCAGGTCTATTGCAACATTCCATAATGTTTTTCAAGAATTTCGAAATTTCCTTTACCTCATTCACAGGGGTCTCGAAGACTAGTTCATCATGAACTTGTAAAAGCATTTTAGATTTAAAATTACTTTCTGCTAAATCTTTATTTATTTTAATCATTGCCCGCTTAATTATATCTGCCGCACTTCCTTGAATCGGTGCATTTATTGCTGCACGTTCAGAAAATTTCCTTCTTGCTGGATTTTTGTCATTAATGCCAACAACAAAACATTTCCGACCAAAAATAGTTTTAACAAACCCATGTTTTCTGCAATCGGATTTTGTGGCTTCCATATATTTTTTTATTTCCGGATATTTCTTAAAATAATTATCTATATATTGGGTAGCCTCCTTATGATCGATTCTAAGTTGATTTGCTAAACCAAAGGGGCTGATTCCATAAATTATTCCAAAGTTTATAGTTTTAGCTTTTCTGCGCATCTCAGAATCTACGTCATTCAGTGAAACACCAAATATTTCTGAAGCTGTTTGTGAATGTATGTCTGCACCACTAATGAAAGCATCTTGTAGTGCCTTAACATTTGCAACATGAGAAAGAATTCTTAACTCAATTTGCGAATAATCGAGTGAAATTAGTTTATAACCTTTAGATGCAACAAAAGCCCTGCGTATCTTTCTCCCCTCAGATGTTCTAATGGGTACATTTTGAAGATTTGGGTCAGACGAAGCCAACCTTCCAGTGGCAGTAGATGACATTAAAAATGATGTATGCACTCTCCCGGTTTTTTTGTTTGCCTGTTCTATTAGGGAATCTGTATAGGTATTCTTAAGTTTCGCTAACTGTCTCCAATCAAGTATTTTCTCCACAATGAGATTTCCTGCAGAAGCCAACTCCTCTAAAATTTCTGCCTCCGTTGAATAGGCGCCAGTTTTCCTTTTTTTCTTTCCAGGTAAACCAAGTTTGCCGAACAAAACTTCACTGAGTTGTTTGGGGGACGCAATATTAAATTCCATTCCTGATAGTTGAAAGATTTCTTTTTCTAATTTTTCCAACTTTACTTGGAATTCTGCGCTAAGTTTTTTTAATTGATTCACATCAACTTTCACCCCGCTTCTTTCCATATTAGCCAAAACCTGTATTAAGGGCCTTTCAATAGCTTCATAGAAACCAATCATGCGATCTTTTGTTAATTGCTTTTTTAATGTTTGATGAAGTTGATAAGTCACGTCAGCGTCCTCAGCAGCGTATTCCAAGGCCTGAGATAAATTGACTAAGTCGAAGGTAATTTGAGATTTTCCACTTCCTACTATGTCTTTATATTTAATTGTATCTCGATCTAGAAATAGTTTTGCTAGCTCATCCATACCATGCCCATGCAACCCTGCTT
>CAYMIQ010000167.1:0-2709 GCA_964390605.1 uncultured Rickettsiales bacterium | reverse complement strand
AACACTAACAAACAAAATGGCTGCTCCACTTAGAAAAGTTTACGATCAAATGCCAGAGCCCAGGTACGTTATTTCCATGGGAAGCTGCGCTAACGGCGGAGGTTATTATCACTATTCTTACTCAGTGGTCAGAGGATGTGATCGTATTGTTCCGGTTGATATTTATGTTCCTGGCTGCCCTCCATCAGCTGAAGCTTTGCTCTATGGAATTTTACAATTGCAAAAAAAAATTAGAAGAGAAGGCAGTTTAGAAAGATAAAAATGTTAATAACTGTTAATGATTTAGAGAAGACAGTTAATTCTAGCTTAACAACAGCAGTAAAGAGCTCAGAAATAATTTTTAATCAACTAGCCATCAATGTCGACATTGAAGATATTATTTCTACAATTTTGTTTTTAAAGACTAATGAAAAATGTAAATTTAAACAACTTGTAGATATAACAGCTGTAGATTACCCCCAAAGAGAAAAAAGATTTAAAATAGTTTATTTATTATTAAGCCATCAAAACAACCTAAGAATTATAATTAATATTAATATTGATGAAAAAGAGAGCATTCCTACTATTACAAAAATTTTTCCATCAGCTAATTGGATGGAAAGGGAAGTCTTTGACATGTACGGCATATCTTTTAGAGATCATCCCGACTTAAGAAAAATTCTAACTGATTATGATTTTGTTGGATACCCACTCAGAAAAGATTTTCCTTTAACTGGACATACTGAAGTTAGATATAGCGAGGAAAAGAAAAAGGTTATTTCTGAAGACGTCAAATTAGATCAAAAATATCGTGATTTTGATTCTGAGAGCCCATGGGAAGGAACTCAATACATAAAGGAAAACTTAATAAAAAAAAATGATAAAAAATCATGAATAAACAAAAAAAAACCATGAATTTAAATTTTGGACCCCAGCATCCTGCTGCACATGGCGTATTGAGATTAATACTTGAGCTTGATGGAGAAGTTGTAGAAAAAATTGATCCTCATATTGGTCTTTTACATAGAGGAACAGAAAAACTAATTGAGCATAAAACATATACTCAAGCACTTCCTTACTTTGATCGCCTTGATTATGTAGCACCTATGAACCAGGAACATGCTTTTGCTTTAGCAATCGAAAAACTTCTAAAAATTGAGGTTCCAATAAGAGGACAGTATATAAGAGTATTATTTTGTGAAATTGGTAGAATTTTAAGTCACTTATTAAATATTACTACTCAAGCCCTTGATGTTGGTGCATTGACACCGTCACTTTGGGGTTTTGAAGAACGTGAAACCTTAATGACTTTTTATGAAAGAGTTTCTGGTTCTAGATTACATGCAAATTACTTTAGACCTGGTGGAGTTCATAAAGATTTACCAAGAGGCTTAGCAGATGATATTATTTTATTTTGTAATAATTTTCCTAAAGTTATAGATGATCTTGAAACCCTTTTAACTGATAATAGAATTTTCAAACAAAGAAATGTCGATATAGGCGTTGTTACAAAACAAGAAGCATTGGATCATAGTTTTTCAGGAGTTATGTTAAGAGGTTCTGGGATAGCTTGGGATCTAAGAAAATCTCAACCTTACGAATGTTATAGAGATTTTGATTTTAAGATTCCAATTGGAAAAAATGGTGATTGTTTTGATCGTTATCTTTGCAGAATGGAAGAAATGAGGGAAAGTGTTAAGATTATCAAAGAATGCATTAAAAAAATGCCAACTGGTCCAGTTAAATCTATAGATGGAAAAATAACACCTCCAAAAAGATCAAATTTAAAAAATTCAATGGAATCATTAATTCATCACTTTAAATTATTTTCAGAAGGATTCAGGGTACCTAAAGGTGAAATTTATACAGCCGTAGAAGCTCCCAAAGGAGAATTTGGAGTTTATCTTATATCTGATGGTAGCAACAAACCATATAAATGCAAAATACGAGCCCCAGGTTTTTCTCATCTACAAGCTATGGATTATTTACTAAAAGGTCATATGTTGGCTGATGTCCCAGCTGTATTAGGTTCGTTAGATATAGTTTTTGGAGAGGTCGATAGATGACAATAAAAAAAATATCCAAAATACAACCAGAAACTTTTGAATTTACTAAAGAAAATCTGCAAGAAGCAGAAAATGAAATTAACAAATATCCAAAAGATAGAAAAGGCAGTGCTGTTTTGGCTTTATTGTATTTGGTTCAAAAACAAAATGATAATTGGATACCTTTAGCAGCTATAAAATGTGTAGCAAAATTATTGAGCGTACCATATATGCAAGTTTATGAAGTTTCTACATTTTATTCAATGTTTAACCTAACTCCAGTTGGTAAATATTTTGTTCAGGTGTGCACAACAACACCTTGTATGCTTAGAGGGGCCAATCAAATTATTGACGTTTGCAAAAAAAATATCTCACAAAATCAAAACGAGTTATCGGAAAATAAACTTTGTTCTTGGACTGAAGTCGAATGTCTAGGGGCATGTGTGAACGCCCCAATGATGCAAATTAATCAAGATTATTTTGAAGATTTAGATAAAAATAAGACAGAAGAGATAATTAAAACATTACTAAATGATAAATTTCCAACTCCAGGTTCAGCAAAAAATAGAAAAAATACCGCTCCAGAAAAAGGAAAAACTACCTTGTTAGAGGTGAAAAATGCTTAAAGATGAAGATAGAATTTTTAAAAATTTATATAATGATTTTGGTTGGGATATTGATTCAG
>CAYMIQ010000166.1:1241-2713 GCA_964390605.1 uncultured Rickettsiales bacterium | reverse complement strand
TTTTTATTTGCTGCTTTGCCGACTTATAATGATCTAAATTTAATTTTAGATATTTGGCCTTTTTTAAGTTTGATTTTTTTCCGATTTCAAAAGGATAATGAATTCTATAAATAATGCTCTGATCTACAAAGAAATTCTTTTGTAATCCTAATTTTTTTTTGGCAAATAGAACCGAAAAGTGGAGAAAAAATTTATCTATTCTTTTTTGTAAAATCTTTACTAAAAACGGCAAATATTCACAGGGAATAAAGTTATGTAAATTTTCCAACCCAGAATTTTTAACTTTATTTGCACAAGCATTTCCCATCAACAATTTAATTGATTCAAATAATTCGCTTGTGACGAAGCCTCTCGTTTCTAATTTTTTAAAGAAGTTATTGAAAACGGCATATTCGTATTTTTTTGAATATATTTGATAATTTTTTAACATCTTATCTGATATCTTTAAAACCGTAATCCTTTCTTTTTAATCTATCCTTAACCATAATCAAACACAAAGCCATCCACTGATGTCTACCTTCTTTTGGATTCATAAAAAACTTTTTCGCTTCTTTTTTAAATGGATAAAGTTGCATGGCGTCTGATTCTCTAATAATTTCTTGAAATTCAAATTTTTTATAGAATTTCTTTATCATCCAGGTTGGAATTGCAAAGCCGTATTTTGATCTTGATGAGATCTTCTCTCCAATGTGTTTCTTTACCAACGTTCTTAAAATTTTCTTTCCATTTTTCCTGTCTTTGGAGAATCGGTATTTTTTTGGTGTAGCAATCATAAATTCAGCTAGTTCAATATTTTGCATCGGTAATCTCGTTTCGACGGAGTGACGCATAGCTCCTCGATCACTTCGAAGATTAAAGTAATCTGGCATTGTTGTCGTTGCATATGCCAGTGCCATTTTTTGTGATATAGAAAGGTGTTGTGCAATATCTTTATAATCTTGATGGTACGTTCCGTAACAATGATCAGTTTTTTTGATTTCCTTTTCCTGAAATAACGTTCCTAAAATGTCCGGAGTAGTTCCCCCATGATATGGACGAAACCTAAATGGAGCATTTGATAAATGTGACCAGTTGGTAATTTGACGACTCAAATTAGTTGGTAGCATTCTTCTGCCCAATGAGGACGAAGATAACCTGCTACAAATTTTTGATAGCATTGGCCTTTTCGTAAAAAATCCGTTTAACTGCATAGCTGATATGTCGACGCTGTAGCCGCTAAGTAACTCGTCTGGTCCGTCCGAAAGCAGCAAAACCTTACCTCCTAGCCTATTGGTTTCTAGGGAAAGCTGTCTGTGGTGGACAGATCCTTCACAGAAAATTCCGTCAAAGGAATTAGCGGCTTGTTCACGATATAGCGATACTACACTATCTCCGTACATGGTAAATGTATGGTGCTTCGATCCAAGTTTTTTTGACACATAGGCGCTTGCGTTGAATTCAGTTAAATCATTCCCCTTTACTGCTTCATCAGG
>CAYMIQ010000166.1:0-1231 GCA_964390605.1 uncultured Rickettsiales bacterium | reverse complement strand
TAATGTGTTAATAGTGTTTTTTCCAAAACGACTGGCATAAAGATTCATCAAACTACTATCAATGCCCCCACTTAGTGTTGATAAGAAATTTACTTCAGCAGGAACGCGGCTCAAACAGGATCTATAAATTAATTCTTCTAGTTTTTCCTTTACTATCTTTTCAGAGGGATCGCTTTTAAAAAAGTCTATCCATTTTTCTAGTTTTAATTTTCTGAATCTTTTATATTGTAATCTACTTTCTCCGGGAAAGACTTTAAAACCATAACCTGCTTCGATTCTGTAAATATTTTTTACTAATGTTTTTTGAGGGGGAGCGGCACGATACCTGAAACAACTTACGATTGATTCATTATCAATTTCAAAACTTTCTTCAGCGACCTCTAATATAGGATTTATTTCCGATGCAAAAATAAATTCGTTTTTGTTTTGATAATAGAATAAGGATTTCTCTCCTAACAAATCTCGACTCAGCATAATCTGGTTAAGGGATTCATCATAATAAGCGAACGACCAAAAACCGTCTAATTTTTGGAGAAAATCTTCACCTTCGTTTTTTAAACCGTTTAGAAGGACCTCGGTATCAGAGTTTGTATTAAAGGTAACGCCCTTTTTTTCAAGATTTAATTTTAGTTCCTGAAAATTATAGATTTCTCCGTTAAAACTGATTATTTGCTTTTGATTTTGACTTTGCATTGGAACATTAAAGTTATTTTTAGCATCTACTATAGCTAATCTTGTATTACCGAGCGCTACAAGGTTATTTTTTGAAATGAAGTAGCCCTTTGCATCTGGACCCCTGTGCTTCAAAAGTTTATTCATCCTTATTATTCTTTTCTCGACGTCAGGAATTGGACGTCCGTTGAGGCTAATTATTCCAGCAATTCCACACATAATTTTATTGCACTAGATAAGCTTAATTTCGAAGATTCCGTCAGCAGGTAAGCTAATAAAATGATCCGTCCGTTCCTTAACATTCCAACAATGAATTCCAGTATCTAAAGATACAATCTTAAAGTCTTTGTCGAATCTCGATAATCTTCTTGCCTTGCTTTGGCCTATGAAAATCATATCATCTTTTTTTGCTAGACCTCGAGTATATCCAAAAATTTTACAAATTGTTGTTCTGCCTTTTTTTACTTCGCAATTCATTGAATTGCAGTAATAGATCTGATTGTTATCGAATAATATGGAGTGTGGTTGGCTCAATCCAGTTACAACTTTATTTTCGATC
>CAYMIQ010000165.1:0-2782 GCA_964390605.1 uncultured Rickettsiales bacterium | reverse complement strand
CACAAAAAAAATGAAGGCGAAAGAAGCAAAATCAATTAAGAGTCTTTTATCAAAATCAGATTTCGTTTCTTTGCATTGTCCTGCAATACCAGAAACTCGGCATCTAATGAACAAAAAGACTTTCAAACAAATGAAGCCTTCTGCATTTTTAGTAAATACCTCAAGAGGTGATGTTGTTAATGAAAAAGATTTAATAGTCGCCTTGAAAAAAGGCCTAATTGCAGGAGCAGGTCTTGATGTATATGAGGCTGAGCCAAAAGTTCCTCAGGAATTGCTAAAAATGGATAATGTTGTACTGCTCCCACACCTGGGAAGTGCAAGCCTTGAAACAAGAGAGGCTATGGGCTTTCGTGTTGTAGAAAATGTTAAAGCTTTCTTCAACGGAAAGCGGCCCAGAGATAGGGTTGCCTAATTATAAAAACATAGCCACAACAATCTTTCTTTCTGGCATTGCCGCGGCCAATCCTGAAAAGAGTGTTAAAAATTTCCTTTCCAGTAAAAATGGCAAGATCGTCATAAAATCTAACGGAAAAAGAAAGTTCCGATTCACAAGCTACAATAAAGTAATAATTATTGCCTTTGGAAAAGCAGCGATACCCATGACTATGATGACAAAAAAAATTATACCAACCGCAAAACTGAAAGATTGTGTTGTAGTCACTAATCACGAAAATTACAAAAAAATACCAAATTTTAAAGTCTTCGGTGCTGGGCACCCATGGCCTGATAGCAGTGGGGTTAAGGCATCACGAACTATTCTAAAAATAATGAAAAATACACAAAAGAAAGATTTAATCCTAACTTTAATCAGCGGAGGTGGATCTGCCCTTTTGCCCGCTCCTCTGGAAGACGTTCAGGCAAAAATTAAAATAACGCTCACGGATAAAATTAGAATGACAAAAATGCTGCTAAAATCTGGGGCAACAATCAATGAAGTAAATACTGTTAGAAAAAAGATTTCAATGATCAAGGGTGGAAAGCTTGCATTATCTGCATATCCGGCTAATTTACACGCCCTTATACTTTCTGATGTACTGGGGGACGACTTAAGTTCAATAGCAAGCGGCCCTACTGTCCCAGATAAAACAAAATATATCGATGCTAAAAAAATTCTAAAAAAATATAAAATCTGGAACAGCGCACCAAAGAGAGTAATTGCTTGCATAGATGATGGTTGTAGAGGTCGTATTCCGGAAAATTACAGCAATGCTTATAGTAAAATTTTTACCCACTCTAACTCTACCATCGTAGGGTCCAATGCAATTAGTCTTTCGGCAATCGAAAAAAAAGCAAAGAAATACTTTAAATATGTAGAAATTTGGAATCAATCTCTCACTGGCGAAGCCTCAGTTCAGGCAAGAAAGTTAGCAAAATATTTGAAGTCAAAATCCAAAAGACCTATGGCCATTCTTGCTGGAGGAGAAATGACCGTGACTATTGTGGGCAAAGGAAAGGGCGGAAGAAACCAAGAGTTTGCACTTGCCTTTGCCTTGGAAGCAGAAAGGCTAAAGATTCAGAAAAACTGGACACTTTTAAGTGCTGGTACCGATGGAAGAGATGGACCAACTAATGCCGCTGGAGGGATTGTTAATAATTTTACTATTAAAAACATTAGAAAAAAGAGACTAAGTCCAGAAAGATTATTAAGAAATAATGACTCTTACAAAGCGTTAAAGGCCGCAAATGCACTCTTTGTTACTGGAGCAACCGGAACCAATGTTGCTGATTTACAAATATTATTAATTCACTAAACTTTATTCATTTTTGAGATGAATCTACGTTTTCTAAAAATTTTAGGTCCAGGTCTACTGATGGCAAGCGCTGCAATTGGTGTTTCTCATTTTGTACAGTCTACTCGCGCTGGCGCTGACTATGGCCTAATAGCCCTTGTCTTTATTTTAGCAGCAACTGTGCTAAAATACCCCTTCTTTGAATTTGGCCATAGATTCGCTGGAGCAACAAAAAAAAATCTGCTAGATGCATATTTGGCTCTGGGGAAAAAATACCTTATACTTTTCTTGTTACTAAATGTAATAACCGGTGTAGGAAGCATAGCGGCGGTCACCTTTGTAACAGCCTCCATTTTCCAAAATTTAACGGAGTATCAAAGTATAACATTCTGGTCTGCATGCATATTCATTGTTAGCATGCTAATTTTGCTAAAGGGTCAATATTCCTGGTTAGATAGAATCATAAAATTCTTAATGATTGTCCTGGTAATAGCAACAACAATTGCTTTCTTTGCTGCGCTTGAAAAGGGTGTGGCACATCAAAAAGATTTTATCCCTCCTTCAATATTCACATGGGCAAGCCTACCATTCTTAATAGCCCTGATGGGTTGGATGCCTGGACCTATAGAAATGTCGACGTGGCAATCTTTGTGGATTCAGGAAAGAGAAAAAACAAAAAAAATGAAATTTAATTTTCAAGAAATTTCTTTTGATTTTAATTTTAGCTACCTACTCACAATTATAACTGCCGTATTATTTTTATCTCTTGGATATTTCACCATGCATGGCACCGGGGAAACATTCTCTTCGAAAGGTACGGTTTTTGCTGGGCAAGTTATTGAACTCTATACAAGAGCAATTGGTGAGTGGACTAAACCAGTTATTGGTTTAGCAGCGTTTGCCGCAATGTTCTCAACTAGCTTTACCCTTGTGGATGCATATCCTCGCGCACTATCAATTGGCTTAAACTCAATTGTCCGTTTAAAAAATGAAAGGATCACAAGAGGAATTATTACAGTATTGTGCTGTTTAATAAGCCTAATCATCATCGG
>CAYMIQ010000164.1:0-2815 GCA_964390605.1 uncultured Rickettsiales bacterium | reverse complement strand
AAACTATAAGATAAATTTTTCATAGCAGAACATTGTAAAATGATATTTGGTTCTATTTATAACTATAAGGACAAAAGACCATTGTTAGGAGCTAATGTATTTGTTGCGCCTAGTGCCGTTATCATTGGTGATGTGAGGATAGCAAAAGAATGTAGTGTTTGGTTCCAGGCTGTGATTAGAGGGGATGTAAACAAGATCAGAATTGGCGGGGGAACCAATATACAGGACTCCGTGATAATTCATGTAACTACGAAAGGAAGCTCTACTATTATTGGCTCCAATGTTACGATTGGTCACGGGGCAATAGTTCATGCTTGTACTGTTCGGGATCGAAGTTTGATAGGCATGGGTTCTATACTTATGGACGATGTTGTGGTTGAAAGTAACGCTTTAGTTGCAGCTGGATCATTGGTCACTGAAGGAAAAAGAGTCAAGAAAGGAGAGGTGTGGGCTGGCAGCCCCGCCGTTTTTGTGAGATACCTAACAAAAAAGGAAAGTAAATTTATAGAAACCTCATCTCGCAGATATCAATCTTTAGCGCAAGAATATAAAGGAATTACATCTCAGTGAAGAAGGTATTTGCAATTTTTCTCACAACGCGCTCGAGACAAATGGGTTATTTGCACCAATTGGTATTTGTCTGT
Organism: uncultured Rickettsiales bacterium; assembly: GCA_964390605.1. GTDB lineage: Bacteria > Pseudomonadota > Alphaproteobacteria > UBA8558 > UBA8558 > UBA8558. The sequence continues at coordinate 2,171 of CAYMIQ010000164.1, read as the reverse complement.
TTGGGCAGCTTTTTCTTGGCTGCTTGCTCTGTTCCCGATTACCTAAATCCAGTCAAGGGTTATGAGGTCGTCGAAGACACTGTAACAGGATGGTTCGAAGATGATGAAGAGATCCAAACAATTGAGGAGACACAAGAAGAGGCGGTAGAATCTGAGGTTCCTGAGAGTCTTGGATCAGATCAGGAAAATAGATTGTACGAAGATGAGGTTGCAAGAGATCTAGCCCAGGCAGAACCAGTTACAAGCATTGAGCAAGACTTGGATATGCAAGATCAGCTAGAACCAGAACCAGACGCAATTCGAGATCCGAAAGAAGATTTTCGTCCTATTGAAAAATTAGAGGCACAAGAATCTCTAGAAATAGTCGATGCAGTTACTGAGAAAGAGACAGAAGAGCAGCCGACCAATTTAAGCAAAAGGAGTGAAGTCAATCGGTTAAGTCAGCTAGATATAGAAGCCTTTGCTAGTTTATATCAATTAAGCGGATCAGCTTTGGTCGGCAGTATATATTATGATATTGGCTCATCAGAAATCTTGAGGCGCGGTGAATCAATTGTGCAAAAAACAGTTGATGTTTATAAAAAATATAGGGGCAAGATACATATAATAGGATATGCTAGTCAAAACCCTGGATCTGAGAAAGATCTAAAAAGTAAGTTACAAAACTTTGAAATCGCGTCAAAAAGAGCCGAAGTTGTTGCGCGCAGACTGATAGAAATGGGCGTTGACCTGAAGGATCTTATCATTGATTCAAAATCGAATGTAAGATCTTCAGCAAGAAGAAGCTCTATATTTCATTTTGCGAAAGATCGAAGAGTTGATATTTTTCTTACAAAATAAAGAGTAATTTATAGATGACAAAGATAGTTAAAATTATGATTGCCGGATTAGGCACAGTTGGTTCTGGTGTTGTAAATATGCTCGAGAAGCAAAACAAAATTCTTGAAAAGAAAGCGAACTGAAAAATAGAATTAATTGCAGTTGCAGATATTGACAAAAAGAAGAAAAGAAAGATCCGACTTAAGAAAGTACGCTATTTTTCAGATGCCATGAGCATGCTGTCTGATGTCCGTGCCGATATACTCGTTGAGCTTATAGGTGGTGCTTCAGGAATTGCATTAAAACTGTGTAAGGGTGCACTAAAAAAAGGATGCCACGTGGTCACTGCTAATAAGGCGATGTTAGCACATCATGGACTCGCATTGGCAAAGATTGCTGAAACTAATAACAGTCAGATTGCTTTTGAAGCATCTGTCGGAGGAGGGATTCCGATCCTAAAAGGATTGCGAGAGGGTCTCGTTGGTAATCAGTTCTCTGGGGTTGCGGGTATTTTCAATGGAACTTGCAACTACATTCTTACCAGTATGGAAAAAACTAAAGGAAATTTTTTGAGCGTTTTAAAAGATGCCCAAAAGCTTGGCTATGCTGAGGCAGATCCTTCTTTTGATATCGAAGGTGTGGATACTGCTCATAAATTAGCTATTTTGTCGAGCATTGCTTTTGGAAAAAAGATTGACTTCCAGGGTATTCATATTGAGGGCATTAAAAAAATAGAATTTACCGACATTAAATTTGCTGATGAGCTGGGATATAGAATAAAATTATTAGGTATTGCAAAAAAAACATCTAAGGGTGTAGAGCAAAGGGTTCACCCTACTTTAGTCCCGAAAAATTTTATCCTATCAAATGTTGATGGTGTTTATAATGTAATTTTGGTTCAAGGGAATTTTGTAGGAAATTCTATTTTTATTGGGCAAGGTGCTGGAAGCCACCCTACAGCTTCTGCGGTAATTTCTGATATTGTTGATTTAGCAAAAGGAATAAAATCATTTTGTTTTGGTAGAAAAATTAAAGAATTGCAAACAATTAAAACTACCAAGATTCTTGATCATCTTGGTCCCTATTATGTAAGACTCATGGTGAAAGACAAACCCGGGGTGTTTGCCAAGATTACAAATATTTTGAAAAAGAAGAGGATCTCACTCAAGTCAGTTATCCAGCATGACTCAACTAATAAAGGGCCGAGAGGGATTCCGATTATTTTTACTACTTACGAAGCCAGGGAAAAAACCTTTATTGACGCTATTGGTGCAATGAAAAAAATACCTGATGTTATAAAGGATCCTGTCGTCTTGAGGATAGAACAAAACCTTTGAGACCCCAGGGGTCAA
>CAYMIQ010000163.1:0-2844 GCA_964390605.1 uncultured Rickettsiales bacterium | reverse complement strand
GCTCGGAGAAAAGAGATCTAATTTTTTTTCCATTAATAACGCATTCGTACAGAGATAGACAAATTTCTTTCTTTCAAGTATTCCAGAGACTATTTCTCCTATTTCGCTGTGAAGCAACGGTTCCCCTCCAGGAATAGAAATAATTGGGGCTCCGCACTCATCAACAGAATCTAAACACTCCTGCAGGCTTAATCTTTTGTTGAGAATCTCAGCAGGGTAATCTATCTTCCCGCAACCAGCACATGCTAAGTTGCATCTAAACAGGGGCTCCAGCATCAGCACTAGGGGATACTTCTGCTCCCCTGCTAATTTTTTCTTCAGTATATAGGAAGCAACTTTAATTTTTTGTATAAGTGGAACAGACATTAAATATTTTATGCGTTAATTTCGCTCTTAAAATTAGACAATTGTTCGGGCAACTTAAAGTGTATGTTCTCGATTTTTCCAGATAGTTTTTCTACTGAAATTTTTCTAGCCCTTTGTAATTTATTAATTAATTCCTGAACTAATTCATCGGGAGTAGATGCGCCTGAAGTAATACCAACAGCCTTAACTCCTTCAAGCCAATCTTCATTAAAATCATCAGAATCTTCTAAAAGATAAGTTGCAACTCCCGACTCAACACCAATCTCCCTTAAGCGATTAGAGTTTGAACTATTACGAGCGCCAACCACCAAAAGTAAGTCTACCTGCTCAACCAAAGTTCTTACAGCTTCTTGTCGATTTTGAGTTGCATAACAAATGTCTTTTACGTCAGGTCCCTGAATATTTGGAAATCTAGTCTTCAGCGCACTAATCATTTCCCTTGTATCATCAACAGAAAGTGTCGTTTGGCTCACGTATGCCAATTTCTCTGGATCGTGAACTGTTAAATTCTTTACATCTTCCGGGGTTGAAACCAAATACACCTTACCAGGTATCCTTCCCATCGTGCCCTCAACCTCTGGGTGCCCCTCGTGACCAATAAGAATTATCTCGCAACCCATCTTGGAATATTGCTGTCCCTCCTTGTGCACTTTTGAAACAAGAGGACAGGTGGCATCTAGAATAGGTAGATCTCGAGTGCTTGCGCTATCTTCCACTTTTTGGGATACCCCATGTGCACTAAAAACAGTAACAGCACCATCAGGGATTTCATTAACCTCTTCAACAAAAACGGCTCCCTTTGATTTTAAGCTCTCGACAACCCTTTTATTATGAACAATTTCATGTCTTACATAAACTGGAGGCCCAAACTTTTGCAGCGCCTTTTCAACAATCTCAATAGCACGCTCAACTCCAGCGCAAAACCCTCTGGGTTGGGCCAAAATGACTCTTAAATTATTCATATCAAGTACTCAATTCTATATAACGAAATCTAATAACATACCTTTAAGTGTTATAGCAAAAAAAACGTATACCTTACAAAAGTAAGTTATACTATTTATTATAAACAGGTTTTGTAGATTTGAAAAACTTAAAGATCATATATCTCGCCTTAGGGTCGTGTCTTTTCCTATATTTTTTCTCGCAAATTTCGCTCGAAGGCTTATGGCTACAGGTAACAAAGGTAGGTTGGGGTATCATTCCCGTTATTTTTGTACATTTCTTAGGTTTTTGTTGCGATACCTTTCTGTGGAATTTAACACTTAAAAAAAAGATAGATTGCTCCCGCAAGTGGCTTGTTCATATTTGGAAAGTCAAGATGGTCGGTGAAGCATTTAACGTCATTACCCCACTTGCCACGCTGGGTGGCGAACCTATTAAAATCTTCATCCTCAAGAAAATTAGTAAAATCACCTATAAAGAAGGGGTTTCTGCCCTGATATTAACAAAAACAATCATAATGATTGCATTGATCATTTTCCTCTCTACAGGACTGATTATTATATTAGAAACGAATCTACTGCCTGATCGGTACAATACATACGTTACATTGGGGCTTCTAATTTTTATAACACTGATCGCCCTCTTTTATTTAACTCAAAGACTCAAGTTATTCTCATTACTAGGAAAGAATCTTAGAAAAGTAACGATTAAAAAAAGCATAGAAAGAGCCTTGCATTATATTGAGGCAGTTGAAGGAAGACTCACCACATTTTATTCTGAAAAGAAAGGTAGATTTTTAGGGGCAATTAGCCTAGCGCTTGGCAATTGGTCTCTGGGAGTGTTAGAGCTCTACTTGATAATGCTCTTCCTGGGACATCCGATTACTTTCGCAGAAGCGTGGATGATTGAATCTTTTGTGCAGCTAATAAGAACAGCAACCTTTTTCATTCCTGCAAACTTAGGTGCTCTTGAGGGGGCGTTTATGTTTATTATCGGCGTAATCACTGGAAATAACATTCTTGGATTATCTGCTGCCTTAATTAGACGTTTTCGGGAAATTATATGGATTACTTGGGGGGTAGCTATAGGTCATGAGTTCTCCATTAGCGTCTCGAATGTGAAGGACAGAATTAAAGATGTCAAAATATAGAATCAAAGATACTGATTTTCTTTAAACCAATTGATAGCATCTTCTATACCCTTAATTGCTTCCCTTGGTTTATATTCTAAGAAATTCTTTGCCTTATCGGTTGAAAAGAACATTTTTTTCTTCGACATCTTCAGGCTATCAACGGTTAACATAATGTCTTCCTTATTAAATAATCGAGCAAACATTTCAGATAAATAAGCAAACGGAAGAAGGAAGCCATGTGGAATGCTAAAAAGAGGCGGCTTTTTTCCAGTTATCTTAGCAATGCTAAAAAGGATTTGCCTGAGAGTATGATTCTCCCCACCCAAAATATATCTTTCTCCTATTTGACCTTTTTCGAATGCCTTCCAATGACCCTCAGCAACATCATCGACATGCACAATGTT
>CAYMIQ010000162.1:0-2859 GCA_964390605.1 uncultured Rickettsiales bacterium | reverse complement strand
ATTAATAAATTTTGATAATGGAAAAATAAATTTTAATGATTCTTATTTAGTTAGCGAAAAAATTGGCTCATTAAAATCCAATAACCACTTTTGAGTTAAGTCAGACAATCTATCATGAGATATTTTATCCCTATTAAATTTATTGAGATCTATTCCCCGGTTTATAGTAATAATTTTCTGGCTTGGTAATCCATAATTTTTCTGAATGTGATTAGATATAAATTTTGAGATCGCAATAACATACCGACCTTTTGTCATAACTGAGTTATATTGTTTTTTAAAAAAATTATCATATCCGGAATAAGTTCCATGAAAAGTTGTTAAGAAAGGAATTTTGCACTTTTTAGCTGCAAGGAATCCGCTCCATGCAGGAAATCTGCTTCTTGCGTGCAAAATTTTTACATTATTCTTCTTGATCAAATGCACCAGCCTCTGAGTATTAAGATACATTGTTACAGGGTTTTTTTGGGCAAAAGGCAGCTCTATATGTATCATTTTCTTTCTTTTAAGCTCCGGTAATAAATCTCCTCCAGCTGAAGAAATTATACTATTAAAACCCGATTGGTAGATGGCTTCACCAACATCCAATGCCCCCCTTTCTGCGCCACCCCCGCGCCTCTCCAAAGAAGGTATCACTTGTAAAATTGAAGTAGTTTTCCTATTAGTATTATTATCAGTCATGAAAATTTTATTTACATAATTTTAACAAAAAATTGAACAAATTAGTCGCAAAATTTCTTTACGAACGCCCAAGCACGAAAATTGCTTATCAAAAAATATCTGGATCTTCTCCAGGTATTATTTTTCTTGGTGGCTTTATGTCCGATATGAGCGGAACAAAAGCTACGGAAATATATAAATTCTGTAAAAAAAATAAAAAATCATTCTTAAGATTTGACTACCTTGGTCATGGCATGTCTTCTGGAAATTTTGAAGAAGGAACTATAGGAAAATGGAAGAGAAATGCTATTGCAATACTAGATCGTCTAACCAAAGGACCCCAGATACTCGTTGGCTCTAGTATGGGGGCATGGATCATGATGCTTGTTGCTCAAGCAAGGCCAAGAAGGATTCGTGCTTTAGTAGGGTTAGCATCAGCCCCTGATTTTACAAAACAACTATTGCTGAAAACTCTAAATAAAACTCAACTAACAAAACTTAAGAATAAAGGGCGTATCGAGATAAAATCCGAATATAATAGCGATCCTTATGTAATTACAAAAAATCTTATTGATGAAGGTGCAAAACATTGCATTCTGGGGAAAAAAATAACAATCAATCGCCCGATAAGATTACTGCATGGACTGAAAGATAAAGACGTGCCCCCACTATTTTCTCTACGTCTTGCAAATAATATTAATGCAGAAGATTTAACAGTTACGTTCACAAAAAACGGGGATCATAGGCTTTCCGATAAAAATAGCCTAAGACAAATTCTGAGCACGATCAACTCACTTTCCTAAATTTACTAACTTTTAGATCGATGGATCGCGCTTAATCCGATCTTATAATTTTTATAAGTTAATCGAATTCCTAATTCCTTCTTAATCTTTTGATTGCGAACCCTCTTGTTATCCCTGTAAAAACTTTTACCTAAAACACTGAGTTTAGCATCTTGAAATTCTACCGGACTCGGAGGTTTCTTGCACAACAACTTGCACCCATAAACAACCACATCCTGAGGAGGGGATGGAAAATCATCACAAACATTATAGATGCTGCCCGGATTGGGTTGTTTGATAGAAGCAGATAAAACCTTAGCAATATCTAAAACATGAATTCTTGAAAAAAATTGTCCCTTTTTCATGATAATTCGTGCTTGATTTTTCTTAATGGACTCCAATACATTTCGCCCTGATCCATAAATACCGGCCAATCTAAAAATATGCACCGGAGCCCCGTAATCATTATAAAGCCTAATCCATTTTCTTTCGGCATTCAGACGTCTACGGGCACGAGTTTCAGTCGGTCTAAGAATGGATGATTCATCAACCCACCCCCCATTCCAATTACCATATACAGATGTAGAAGAGAGATAACCTACCCATTTCAAGCTTTTAGAGCATGCAAAATCTAACAAGTGTTTCTCTAAAACGAGGTCTCCGGATTTGTCTGGTGGTATGGAAACTAAAATGTGAGTTAAATTCTTAAAATGTTTTTTTGCAACCTGGTGATTTTTAGAAAATTTTAATAAATTCACTCCATCCAAATACCTTCTGTGTCCATGGGAAGAGTGCGTACCAACAACATCCCACATTCTTTTGTCTAGTTGTCGAGATAAAGCTCTAGCTGTATAGCCAAAACCAAAAAACAAAATTTTCATTTTTTTAGCCATGCTATCCTCTAAAATTAAAAATAATATCAAAACTCAAGATTTGAGTAATGCCGAGCAGGGGGATAATTAGTAACTTTATCTTCTAGTATTGGTTGGAAGCTCTGCTTCGACTTAATGCGAACATACCAAATCTTAGCATCTTGATAGTCTTCCCACACTATATCACCTATATAATCAATCGTAGAAACAAACGAAGCTGCCGTAATGTCTGCAAATGAGAATTCATCACCTGCTAACCATCCTCTTCTTGCGACCAAGAAAGAAATGTATTCCATATGGTTCCGTAAATTTTGTACTCCATGTTGAATAATTTTGGAATCTGGTTCTCCTAATCCCGCAAAAGTTTTATGAATTTTCTCATAAATAAGTTTTGATACTACTTCTTTATTAAATTTATCATCAAACCATCCAACAATTCTCCTAATTTCAGCTTTTGCGTGCATATCCTTGCCAATAAGATTAGGCTCAGGATGTTTTTCTTCGATGAATTCGCATATAGCATTACTTTCAGAAATAACGACACC
>CAYMIQ010000161.1:0-2864 GCA_964390605.1 uncultured Rickettsiales bacterium | reverse complement strand
AAGTGCCTTCGCTATATCCTTTTCATTATTTATTCCACTTTCAGAGATTATAATACGGCTTTTTGGGACGAGGGGTGCTATTTTTTTAGTTATTGTTAGATCGGTTTTCAGGGTTCTTAAATTACGATTATTGATTCCAATTAATTTCGATTTGAGTTGCATCGCTTTTCTTAAATCGTACTTATTATGCACTTCTATCAATACATCTAATCCATAATTATGTGCAGTTCTTTCTAATTTTTGCGCCTCCTTTAGTTTTAGGGCTGCCATAATCAACAAGATGCAATCAGCCCCAATAATTCTTGATTCTATTATTTGATATGGATCAAAAATAAAATCTTTTCTTAATATGGGTAGATTCGTAATCTCCCTAATGTTTGATAAATCTTCATTGCACCCGCCAAAATATTTTTCGTCTGTCAAGATTGATAAACATGATGCTCCTCCCTTTTGGTAAGCTAGAGCAATTTTTTTTGGATTAAATTTTTTTTTAATTAAGCCACTGCTTGGAGAGGCGTGCTTTATTTCAGTAATTAAACAATATCCTTGATCATTGATTCTTTTTTTAATTGTCCCAATGAATTTCTTTGGTTTTTTAGTTTTGCTCATAGATTTAATGAGCAGCGATTGAGGTGCAATCTTTTTTTGCCGCCTAACAAATGCTTTTTTGTAACTCAAAATTTCGTCGAGCTTATTTTTCATTGTTTATTTTCTAGCATTTGTCACTTGGGTCAACCTTTTCAGAGTATCGCTTGCCTGTCCCGAATCTATTGCTACTTGCGCCATCTTTATTCCACCGGCAAGTGTTTTAGATCCTTTAGAAATTTTTATTGCTGCTGCAGCATTTAGTAGACAAATGTCTCTGAAGGCTCCTCTTTTTCCCATCAACATATCTTTTATAGCTCTTGCATTTTTTTTAGGGCTTCCTCCTTTTATGGATTTCAAGCTACTCTTTCGAAGACCTAGTTTCTTTGGGCTGATTCTAAAGTATCGAATATTAGAACCTTGCACTTCGGCGACACTGGTTAATCCTGTTGTTGTAATTTCATCCAGACCGTCCTGACCGTGCACAACCCATGCACATTTCACATTAAATTTTGTTAATACTTTCGCGACAATTTTGATAAGCTTCTTAGAGTAGACACCTATTAATTGGTATTTGCACTGAGCTGGATTTAGTAATGGTCCCAAAATATTGAATATTGTCCTAATTCCTATATCTCTCCTTACATCAGCAACATGTTTCATTGCCGAATGGTAATTGGGAGCCATTAAGAAGCATATGTTGGTTTCTCGTAAGGCTTTTTCGGATACTCTTCTTTCAGCATTGATATTGACACCCAATTCAGTCAACACATCGGCTGATCCAGACTTAGATGTAATGGAACGATTACCATGTTTACATACGGGAATTCCGCAACTTGCTGCAATAATTGCTGCTGCGGTAGAAATATTTAGAGTTCCCAGTCCATCACCCCCGGTACCACAAGTATCAACAGCATTTAACGGTGCTTGAATTTTTAGACTCAGTTTTCTTAAAACCCTCACAGCTCCAGAAATTTCTTCAGAAGTTTCGCCTCCTTTTTTTAGAGCAATTAAGAAAGCAGCAATTTTGGCTTGACTAATTTTACCTGTCATTATCATTGAGAAAGCCTTTTGTGACTCAAGTTGAGACAATCTTTTTCCCTTACTAAGATGTTTTAGTATTGTGATAAATTGATCCATCGGTACATTACCTGGCATTTTTCAAATGTCTTAATTCACAATTCTCAGAAAATTTTTAAGTATTTTATGACCATGGTCTGTTGCTATGCTTTCTGGGTGAAACTGGAGTCCATAAACATGCTGGGTCTTGTGCGCTATTCCCATTATCACTGAATTATCAGTTTCTGCGCTAATATTAAAACAATCTGGAAGGCTTTTTTTTTCGACTATTAAGGAGTGATATCTCGTTGCACGAAAAGGATTGTCAATTCTTTTTAACAAACCTTTGTTGTCGTGTGTAATTTTACTAATTTTTCCATGCATAGGTTTAGGCGCCTTTATAATCTTACCTCCATAAGCCTGACCAATAGCCTGATGGCCTAAGCAAACTCCTAATAACGGGATTTTTCCATTATTTTTCTTGATTAAATCAAGGCAGATTCCTGATTTGTCAGGATTGCAAGGGCCGGGAGATATAACAATTGCTTTTGGTTTAAGTTTTATTGCCTCATTAACAGTTATTGCGTCATTTCTTTTCACATTTACTTTTGCACCTAACTCGCCAAAATAGTGCACAAGGTTATACGTAAAACTGTCATAATTATCTATTAATAGTATCATATCAATTACTTATAAGAATATTATTATCCTATTTATTAATTAACCTATGGTCTGTTCTGCTGCAAAAATCAAGGCTTTTGCTTTATTGCAGGTTTCTTCATATTCTTTTTGTGGATTACTGTCCGCAACTATCCCGCCTCCTGCCTGAACGTACATTGTTTTATTTTTAATAATCGCAGTTCTGAGTGCTATGCACGTGTCCATCTCGCCATTGCAGGAAAAATATCCTACTGCACCAGCGTAAACTCCTCTTTGAGAATTTTCCAACTCTTCAATGATTTCCATCGCTCTAATTTTGGGAGCGCCAGAAACGGTTCCGGCAGGAAATCCTCCTATTAGTGCGTCCAGGGCCTTTAATTTTGTTTTAAGTTGCCCCACAACGTTTGAAACAATGTGCATTACGTGAGAATAATATTCGACCACCATTTTATGTGTTACTTTTACAGTTCCAATTTTTGATACTCTGCCTATATCATTTCTTCCAAGATCTAAGAGCATTAGATGTTCGGCGATTTCCTTGGGGTCGCCCAGCAAGTCTT
>CAYMIQ010000160.1:0-2868 GCA_964390605.1 uncultured Rickettsiales bacterium | reverse complement strand
AAATCAGGTTGAAAAAGCGTTAAAAGTTCTTAAAAGGCAAATGACCAAAGAAGGGCTATTAAAAGAACTAAAACGTCGTCGCTTCTACGAAAAGCCCTCTGTTAAGAAAAAACGTAAACAGAAAGAAGCTAAGAAAAAAAGAAAGGCCGCCATACGTCGCATGAGGTCATACAATCGAATCTAGTTTTTGATATTTCTCTCCGGCATTAAAACCCATGCTAATTTTCTAAATCTCATCTGCCGATCATTTTACTGATATCGATAACGCTTTTGGATCCCACAACAATCAACGAACATATCTAGACACCTGGTCATTGACACCAAGGTTAACTGGCGATTTCCAATTTTTGGGGATCCCATCAAACACGACTCTGGGTTTAGATTGGTACTATTCTGATTATCGGACTGTCCGTGGTAAAAGTTTAGATGACAAACCCCATAATGAATTTGATGCTAGGCAACGTACGTTAGGTTTGTATTGTCAAAATATTTTTTCTCCTCAAGATTTAAAAAGCGACATCAGTTTCGGAATAAGACTGCATCACTTAGATTTTATTGGTGGAGATCAGTTAGATTTACATGCACCTGATGGAGATTGGAGAAGTCAAACTGAAACTCTCGAGGAAACAGACTGGGCGTTCTCATCAGAAATAGGTATTAGTCACAGACTTACGAATCAATCGAACCTCTTCGGAAGAACGGCCCACAGCATCAGATTACCAGCTATTGACGAACGGATGAGTTCGAAAGACACGGGCGCAACAACTTTTAAATTGAAAACCCAGCGTTCCTGGGATCTTGAGGGAGGGGTCAAACACCAAATAGGATCGGTTAATCTACAATCAAGTGCCTATGCAATGTGGATAAGAAATGAAATCCACCTAGATGCTAGGAAAGACAGTTTTTTAGGTACTAATGTCAACCTACATAAGACGCGGCGATATGGATTTGAGAATACAGCTGAATACCAACTATCCAAAAAACTTTCTATCAATGGGAATATAAATTACACCCGTGCCCAATTTCAATGCTGTGATATAAATGATGGGTTGAAGCTTGATGGAAATGACTTACCTCTCGTTTCCAAATGGACAGGCAACGTGTATGCAAAGTGGAAAATTTCTGACTACACAAACTTAACGATCAACACTAGATTCGTGGGAAGTCGAAAGTTTGATAACGATCAAGAAGAGTTTCATGCAAAAATCCCTAGTTACTACACTACAGATCTCAAAATACAGGGAAGTAAAGAAAAATTCTTTTGGCTATTTGAGGTAAATAATCTCTTCGATAAGGAATACTATAATTATGGCGTTGCCTCTAGTAATCGTGCGAAGGCTAGCACAGAAAATATATATCCCCTGGCGGGAAGAAACTTCTTATTACAAATGGGGTACAGCTACTAATGACTTATAAAATTACAAAATTATTCCAACCCTCCTGGATTACATCGATTGGTCTCTCGGTAGCTCTTCATGGGCTAGTGGGAGGACTGCTCATATTTGATTTTACCACCATTCAACCAAAATTTACGAAGCCGATAGCAATAAATGTAATATTCTCATCACCCAACCCCGGTGGAGGAGAAGAAAAAGCAGGAGCAGATCTGGGCACGATTTCCGTGGTCGCGCCTTCAGCGAATACAAAAAATAGCAAGACCGAGAATGTAGATGAAGTAATGGATGAGCAATTAAAAACACAAGAAGCAAGCGAGAAAGAAAATGCGACAGCTAATAAAAAAATTGAAAAACATAAAACAGACCATCAAAAAAGTGAATTAAAACATCAACTTAAAAGAGGTAGCACTCCATCCCAATTGATGGCAACCACAACCACAGAAGGATCGCCTGGAGTACCTGGAAGTTTAGCTAATGGGATGGTCGGAAAAACTATCGCACCAATCTATCAACTTGGATCAAAAAATAACCCTATTCCTGATTACCCACTTACTGCTCGCAAAAACGGCTTCGAGGGAAAAGTGTTGATCGAGGCCCAGATATCTCAGCAAGGAAGAATTAAAACTATCTTGTTAAAAGAAAGCAGTGGCCACCATGTTCTCGATCACGCAGCAATGGAGGGAATTAAAAATTGGAAGTTCGAACCTGCTAAACAAATGGGGCTAAGCGTTGACGGTACTGTAACAATCCCTTTGATTTTTAAATTGAAAAACTAATAATTCTCCATTCTAATAGTCGAGATTCTATCAAGCAACAAGTGCTCTGGGTAAAGACAAGGTGGCTAAACTTATTACATTACTAAGACATGGTGAAGTAGATGCCAGAAACGATATTTTTCGTGGCTCCAGCAACCATGAACTAACGAAAAAGGGTTGGCAATCCATGAAGAAATCTATGGAGCAGATCCAGCCATCGAAGGGGTCAAATAAGGGAATCGCTTCAAAAAAAATCACACGGATGAAAGTTGATTTTTTGGTGACCTCCCCTCGAGCACGATGCATAAAATTTGCGGAACGATATAAAGATGAAAAAAAATTACCATGGAAAATTGATGAAAAAATTGCAGAAATGGATTTTGGCGATTGGGAAGAGCGGACGTTCGAGGAAACAAAAATTAGCGACCCCAAACAGTACAGTCTGATGTATGAAAACCCAAAAAAATTCCATCCACCAAACGGCGAAAAATATTCAGATTTCCAAAAGCGTACTTTAAGTGCATTGAGCGGGATTAAGAATCTCAGAGTAAATCATGTGGTAATGGTTACTCACGCAGGCGTCATCAGTCACCTGATCTCTCACGCTTGTGGTGATTCTGCAAAAAACTGGTCAAAGTACTATCTTCCATACGGATGTTATGGGCAAATAAAAAAAATTGGAGGCACATGGAAGGCAACCTATATCGGCACTGGTG
>CAYMIQ010000159.1:0-2877 GCA_964390605.1 uncultured Rickettsiales bacterium | reverse complement strand
TTCCAGTAAGCCTAACTTTTTCCGCATTGATCACAACAATACCATCTCCGCAATCTATGTTGGGTGTGTAAGTGGGCTTGTGTTTTCCCCGAAGTAATCTAGCAATCTGAGTCGCCATACGGCCAAGCACCAAGCCATTCGCATCAATGAGATATCGACTCTTCTTAACTTCCGATGGTTTTGCCACATATGATTTCATATAAACCTCAAAATATCATCCATGAATTATCCCACTATCTAACCTATGTCAACAATAAAAATAATTTTATTACAATGACTTAATATGAAGGTATTATTATACCTCTTTATTACGCAAGGATCCTCTAGTTTCCATATCCACCCATTTAAGAAAATCACGATTACCATCGGCGATTGGCAGAAAGACAATGCATGGACAATCATAGCTATGAATCGAGCGAACTTTTTTTATTAGCTTTGGGATCATCTTTTTATTAGTCTTGGCAAAAATGATGCTCTCTTTTGTGCGAACAATCTTCCCCTTCCATCGGTAGATTGAGTCTGCGCCTTGGATTATGTTGGCACATGCGACGTATCTTTCCTTCACTAACAACGTTGAGAGTTTCTTTGCCTCGCTTTGATTTTTCGCAGTTATATAAACTAAATAAATCTTCATACTAAAATTTGTAACCAATAATTAAAAAATATACTTGTAACAAAGTTAACTCGAATATATAAGTCAATAATGTTGATAGTGTTCTGGGAGGAACAAGTGAAAGAGTCTTTGAAAGAAAAAAATTTTAGAGTAGTTAGGCCAACACCCTCTCAAAAGGAATGGCTAACAAGAGGTCTTGCTATGAAGAAGAAGACTCTTCCTCTGTTCGACACAGCAGGCCAGAGATTTAACTTAAGAACTGTTCAAAGTTGCTTAAACCTTGGATGGGTGAAACCAGCAATGCAAGATCCAACATACTCAAAATTAACCGTGTACAAGCTAACGGAAAAAGGTGAACAAGCTTTATCAAACAACCGCAAGTAGATACTCCAAATGTCATGAGTTTCAATAAGCTCACAATACTCATTCCCTGCTACAACGAAGAAAACACACTTAGAGATATCGTTGACCAAGTCTTACAATCCGATACCTTGGGACTAGAGAAAGAAATCATTATAATTGATGACGGATCAAATGATGGCTCTCGTAAAATTATTCAAGAAATAACGCAAAAGAATAAAATTGTAAAAGCTATTTACTCTGAAAAGAATGGCGGCAAAGGTTCTGCAATAAAAAAAACGCTTCCTAGTGCAACTGGAGATATTATTTTGATACAAGATGCTGACTTAGAATATGATCCGAAAGACTTCACTAAATTAATCAAACCCATTATTGATCAAGATGCTGATGTTGTGTTGGGATCAAGATTCATAGGTGGGGAAATGCATAGAGTCTTGTATTTTTGGCACAGCGCAGGCAATAAGTTGCTAACATTTCTATCTAACATATTAACCAATCTTAATCTCACAGACATTGAAGCATGTTATAAGGTATTTAAATCAAAATATATAAAAGATATTAACTTGGAAGAAAGGGGCTTTGGGTTTGAGCCTGAAGTTATCGCAAAAATTAGCAAGCTTTACCCTCCTGTAAAAATATTTGAGGTAGGAATTGCTTATAAGGGTAGAACATATCATCAAGGAAAGAAAATTACTTGGAGAGACGGAATAAGAGCTGTCTATTGCATACTAAAATATAATTTATTTAGATAAAGATATTCGATCTCTGAGCATTCTTAGAAATAACCCTAAACTCAAAGAAAAAGCCGGCAATGAAAGCAACTGGTACCTTGGAAGATTTGGGGTAAACAAAGAATAGAAGACAAGACAAAAAATTCCTGGAACCAAGCAAGCCAAGATATCGTATCTTCTATTTTTCCAAGCAAAAAACATGGCCCAGATCAAAGCAGGAAAACTAATCAAAATAAACTGGTCAACCCATAGTCCTCTATAAAATACAGGAAAAGTAACCAAAAAATGTTTCGGTAAATTTTGAATCATCTCCACCAATAATTGCTTCTCTATTACTCTGCTGGACTCCACGCGACTCTTGCCTTCGCCAACTAATTGGTTAACTCTTTTGTAATATGTTTGAAGGCCTAGATTATAAAATCCTTTAGCTTCATAAAGATCGAAAGATTTCCAATGATCTTCTGAAAAAAACTTTTCTGCAATACTATCCCCCACCCCTCTGGTCCAATAAGCAAAGGCAGCGAAATATTGATAAAAATTCATTCCATTTAAGGCAGATCTCTTACTAAGAGCAATCCCACCTCTGATCTCAGTAATAGCAGGATATCCGCTAATATTATAATTTCGATACATCCACGGACCAACGGTTAATCCATAAACGACAAGAACCAGAAAAAATACCTTAAGAAAAAATATTTTTTTCTTTTGAAAAATAGTGAATAAGAAAAATGATAAAAGAAAAATCAGCGCAAGGTACAAAAAAACCGCTTTAACTAAGGTTAATAATGCAAGAGAAAGGCTTGGCAAAATCCAGAATAGAAAACGCTTTTTTTGCACTGCATAAATTAATGAAAATACGAAAATTGACATCAAGAACAAAGCAAAAGGATCTGAGATAATATACTGATGATTCTTGTATGCGTGATAATTAAGCCAAATATGAAAACTGGAGACAGCCGAGGAAAAAAAACTATTCCTTGATACAAGCCTTACAGAAAAAAACATGATTAAGCCTGATAATATTATGAAAATAGAATTTGACCATTGGGCAGATCTGTATAATCGATTGCAATCTTTTTCCTTAGTAAGGCACTCCGGATCGAATTGGGCAAACGTTGAGTCTACTTGCATTAAAATAGCTAAATAAAGAGAATAAAGCGGCTCTCTACCGAT
>CAYMIQ010000158.1:0-2883 GCA_964390605.1 uncultured Rickettsiales bacterium | reverse complement strand
GAATAAAGTGGCTCTCTACCGATTCCAGGATTCACTGCCCCCTTGCTCTCCTCAGAGAAAGAGCCGTAACTTGAAATATTATATGCACTAGTTAAAAATTCACTAGCATCAGCATAATCAGGATGATCGGGCTTGGATGAATTGCCCAAGATCATTACAAAAACAATCGCAATTACGATAATGATAGAAAATTGATTTGAAAATTTTTTTAGTACAATGCCCCCAAATAACACTATATGGTCGGAGTGATTGGATTTGAACCAACGATCTCTCGGCCCCCAGCCGAGTGCTTTACCAGGCTAAGCTACACTCCGGCTATAATTTTTATTTATTTCTTGTCAAGTAAGCTCTTTAAATTTTCCAGATCTTCCAATAAATTATTTAATAATGATTTTGGGTCAGCACTATGCTGTTTGTCAATCTTGTTGGTCTCGATAACCTTGCCTCTGCCTCTCTGAAGTAAACGCTGAACTCCTTTGATAGTATATCCCTCGTTGTGTAAAAGATTCTTTATGTTGATAAGTAAAGCGATATCTTCGGGTCTATAAAATCGCCTTCCCCCACCTCTTTTGATCGGGCGAATACTAGCAAATTTCGTCTCCCAAAATCTCAAGACATGTTGTGGAATTCTCAACTCATCAGATGCCTCGCTTATAGTTCTAAAAGCAGACGATTTTTTATTCATCCCCCCAAAAATAAGAATTTAATTCTTATCCCTTTTTGATGGCCTTGACCATAGACCTGAGAGTTTGAGATGGGCGAAAAACAACAACTTTCCTCGCCGAAATCTCATGCTCCTTTCCTGTTTTAGGGTTTCTTCCAACCCTTGCTGTTTTTGACTTAATCAAAAAACTACCAAATGATGAGATCTTCACATTTGTGCCCTTGGCTAGTGAGGAAACTACACCTTCTATAATCATTTCAACCAAATCACTAGACTCGCTCTTAGAGAGTCCCAGTTCTTGGTATACGGCGTCAGACAAATCGGATCTTGTGACCGTTTTACTCATTTACCTTCTTAATAGATAACATTAATTTCCCCCCTTAAGGCTATCATTTATATTAATTTCTAAATAGTAAAAAATATAAAAACTAGTTTTTTTTATCCTGAAAACAAAGATTATCAAATTCTTTCTTAATGTTGTCATTGAAATTATTGGTAACCATATCAACAGCCACGCCTATCGCATTAGCAAAGCCAACGGGATCAGTGGAACCATGGCTTTTCACAACAATACCATTCAAGCCCAATAATATAGCGCCGTTGTAAACTCGGGGGTCTAATTTAGATTTTAAACCCCGCAAAGCCCTCTTGCTGATAAAAAAACCCAATTTCGAGAGAAGCGAGCTTTTAAAAGCAGAACGTAAAAACTCACTGTACAAGGTGACCATTCCTTCGGCTGTTTTTAGAGCTATATTTCCAGAAAAACCATCAGTTACAACCACATCTACAGCACCAGCAAATATGTCATTTCCTTCTATGAAGCCATTGAATTTTATAGGTAAATCTATGTTCTTCAATATGTCGCTAGCTGTTCTTACAGAATCATTGCCCTTTGCCTCTTCAGATCCAACATTCAGCAATCCAATAGATGGTTGCTTTAATTGCATTACCGTTCTCACAAAAACTTCCCCCATGACAGCAAATTGAACCAGGTTGTCTGAATCACACTCTACATTTGCGCCAAGATCTAGCATTAAGCTTTGCCCCTTTTGTGTCGGGACAAAAGTCGCAATTGCAGGCCTATCAATCCCAGATAATGTTTTTAATAAAAATCTGGATATAACCATAAGTGCACCTGTGTTCCCTGCAGAGACAACGCCGTCTGACTCACCTTTGTTAACAGATTCAATCGCCAAACCCATACTGGATTTTCTACCCTTCCGCAGAGCAAGTGAAGGTTTATCGTTAGCAGCAATAATCTCACTAGTGTGGTGAACTTTTGAGCAACTTCTTAGCTCAGGAAATGAATTAAGAATATTATCTAAGTTACTGTTATTACCATATAAAATATAATTTATATTTGGAGACTGTTGCCTGGCAATATCTGCTCCGCGTAGCACAACCTCCGGAGCATTGTCACCACCCATAGCATCGAGAGCAATTGTAATTTTTTTTGTCAAATTGCTAGATTATTCCTTAGGTTTAATAACCTGTCTCCCCTTGTATTTGCCAGTTGTCATATCAATATGGTGTTGCAATCTCATTTCACCAGATTCTTTATCTTCAATATAATTCGCCGGCTTAAGACCATGGTGAGACCTTCTCTGGTTTCTTTTAGATTTAGATGTCTTTTTCTTAGGAACTGCCATTGGTATATCCATTAAAATTGTTGTCGAAAGTAACAGTTTATTCAGGCAGGAATTTTAGTCAAAAATAAAGCAAATAGTAGATAAAATTACTTTTTTTTATCCCTGCCATTGTAATTCTATTCTTCTCTTGTCCTCAAAGAGAAAAGAGATAATAATAACTTCACTAATATAGAAACAAATATTGTTTACCCATGACCGATAAAGCTTTTTTATTCGTCTTTTTGATTGTGTTTATTTCTTTCGGGTGCTCCCAAACTAAAGTAGTAGATGGTCAGTACCCTCCTGAATATAGCCTAAAGGAAATTACCATAGGTGATCATTCAAAAGATGATGTCTTAGATATACTGGGAACACCATCCACTATACCTTCTTTTGACCAGAATAAGTGGTTTTATATAGAAATAACTAGCGATAAAATAGCCTTCCTTAAACCGGAAATTCTTAGCCAGAGAGTACTGCAAATCAACTTTGACAATGAGGACTTAGTTTCAGGAATAGAAAATTATTCATTAGAGGATGGAAAAATTATTGAAATGAGTGAGAACAAAACACTCACTCAGGGAAGAGAGC
>CAYMIQ010000157.1:0-2896 GCA_964390605.1 uncultured Rickettsiales bacterium | reverse complement strand
GTGATATTGAAACTGTCGCTAAGTATGCGATGAAAACTTCTCTTGATTTATTACCATGGTTGGATAAGGGGTTCCGTATTGTTTCTTTTGTACCATCATGTTCTTTAATGATGAAATCTGAGTGGCCATTGTTACTGCCAGACGATCCAAATGTTAAGAGACTATCAGAATCAACATTTGATATATGCGAATATATAGTTGATCTCGCAAAGAATGAAGGTTTATCAAAAGGACTCAAGCCACTCAAAGGTGGGGTTGCCTTGCATATTTCTTGTCACTCTCGTGCACAGAATATGGGACAAAAAGCTGCTGAAATGTTGCAAAATATTCCAGAGACTCCAATTGATGTTATAGAAAGATGCTCTGGTCACGGTGGATCGTGGGGAGTAATGAAAAATAATTTTGAGTTGGCCATGAAGCTTGGCAAACCTGTGATTAAAAAGATAGAAGATAGTCAAAAAAGCTTTATATCTTCCGAGTGTCCACTTGCTGGATCCCATATTGCTCAAGGTTTAGAGGGAAAGAAAGAAACAACTAACCAACCTCAACACTCCTTTCATCCAATTGAACTTTTATGGAAGGCATATTCATAGGTTTAAAAATAATATTACTCATGCCAAAGAATTTAAGAAAAATTGAACCAAATGATCTTCTATCTTTTGAGGAATATTCAAAAATTCGTGAACAGAGGGTGAATATTGTTCGAGAAATTAAGAAATATAGAAGAATCTCTGTTGGACCTGATGCAACTTTTTATTTCGAAAATTATGAGACTATGCTGCATCAAATTCAAGAAATGTTGCATATCGAGAAAGGTGGGGAAGAACAAATTGTTGATGAACTAACGGCTTACAATCCATTAATACCCAATGGTCACGAGCTCGTTGCTACTGTAATGTTTGAAATTTCTGATGAAATTAGAAGAAAGGAAGTTTTGGGTAAATTAGGTGGTGTAGAAGATAATTTTTTCATTATTATTGGAAATCAAAAAATTAAAGGCATTGCTGAGGATGACGTAGAGCGTACAAATTCTCATGGTAAGGCTTCATCAGTGCATTTCTTGCATTTTCCTTTTAGCCAAGACGATATGGGTAAATTTTTTCAAGGCAAGGAAGAAGTTAAAATTTCTATTACACATCAAAACTATAATTATTCAGAAACTTTAGATAACAGGAATAGATTAGCTTTAGCTGAAGATTTCATTAGGCCTTAAAGCTTCTTTATTTTTGGGTTTTTTCCACATAGCTTGCATTTTGGGTCACTCTTGGTTCTTATTTTTATAAACTCTTGATTGACCCCACTGAAAATCATTAGATTATTTGATAATCCCCTTCCTATACCCAGTAGTTCTTTTATAACCTCCGTTGCCTGTATTGTTCCAGCGACTCCAGCAACTGACCCTAAAACTCCACCTTCTGCACAACTAGGTATCAGTTTTTCTTTTGGGGGGTTTGAAAATATACATCTGTAACATGGAGCTTTTGGTTTGAATGTAAAAATTTGTGCATCAAAGCCAAGTATTGCGGCAGAAACCAGGGTTTTTTTTAAAAAATAGCAAGCATCATTTATTAAGTATCTCGTTTCAAAGTTATCAGACCCATCAGCGATTATATCGTATTTGCTTATTATAGACCTGGCATTGGATTTCCTGAGTCTTTCGGAATAGGGGAAGAACCTGACTTCAGGATTTATTGCCGAGGCAGAGTCGATCGCGCTTTTAACTTTTTTCCTTCCTACACTAGAGGTTTTGTGAATTATTTGTCTATTTAAGTTAGATAAATCTACATTTTCGTTATCTATTAACCCAATTTTTCCAATTCCCGCTGCCGCTAGATAAAGTACTAGGGGTGATCCTAGGCCACCTGCCCCGACCACTAAGACTTTTGAGTTCAATAATTTGATCTGACCCTTATTTCCAATTTGTTTCAGGGTAATGTTTCTTGAATATCTTTGAATTTGGAGATCATTCAAGTGGTTCAGGATAATTTTTTTCTTAGATTTCAATTTTATAATTGATTAAATAATTCGGTCGATAAATACCTTTCAGCAAAAGATGGTATAATTATCACTATCATTTTATTTTCCATATTTTTTCTACTTCCTATTTCAATAGCCGCAGCTATTGCGGCGCCTGAGGATATTCCAACCGGAATACCCTCTAGTGCCGCTGTTTTCCTAGCTATATTAAAGGCGCTTTCATTTCCAATACATATAATTTCATCAATAATATTTTTGTTTAATATTTTGGGGACAAAGCCCGCACCTATTCCTTGTATTTTGTGAGATCCAGGAAGGCCTCTTGATAGTACAGGGCTATCTTCTGGCTCAACTGCTATCATTTTTATATCTGGTTTTCTCTTTTTTAGTTTCTCACCAACTCCTGTAATGGTTCCCCCTGTACCGACTCCACTAACTATGCAATCAACTTTCCCATCAGTATCTTTCCAAATTTCCTCAGCTGTTGTTTGCATATGTATTTTAACGTTTGCTGAATTTTCAAATTGTTGCAGTATAATTGAATTTGGAATCTTTGCTTTTAGCTCCTGTGCTTTTTTTACCGCACCCTTCATTCCTTTTTCGGGGTCAGTTAATTCAATGCTCGCCCCCAGGAGGCCCAGCATTTTCCTTCTCTCAATGGACATGCTTTCAGGCATTGTTAATATTAACTTGTAACCTTTTTGTGCACAAATAAATGCAAGGGCAATACCGGTATTCCCTGAAGTTGGCTCTATAAAAACAGTTTCTTTATTCACATTGCCGCCTGCTTCTGCTTCCTCAATCATTGCGATGCCAATTCTATCCTTCACAGAACCAAGAGGATTAAAGAACTCTAATTTTCCAATAATGTCAGCTTTAGTTTTGAAATTTTCTTTCAATGCATTAAGGCGCACTAAGG
>CAYMIQ010000156.1:0-2898 GCA_964390605.1 uncultured Rickettsiales bacterium | reverse complement strand
GCCTTAATCTGTTCGTTTAGATAATACTCTCTTTGTGTCTTATCCATTTGCCCTTTAACTCTTCCGCGAATCTTTTTCTCAACTTGCAAGACATTCATTTCCGATTCCATAAAGCCAAGGATCTTTTCAAGTTTCTCTTTTATTGAACCCATTTCTAGGATCTCTTGCTTCTGTGAAATCTTTAAAGATAAATGTGACGCAATGGTATCTGCAAGTTTCTCCTTTTCCTCGATCTGCCTAACCGACCCTAGCGCCTCAGGAGGAATTTTCTGACTCAATCGTACATACTCTTCAAACTGCTTAACCACTTCTCTAGACAAAGCCTCTGTTTGGCTATTATCACTTGATTTTTCATCAGGAATTATCTCTGCGCTAGCTTCAAAGAATTTTTCATTATCAATATACTTAATGACCTTTGCACGTTTGATTCCCTCCACTAATACCTTAACAGTACCATCTGGTAACTTGAGCAATTGGAGCACGCTACCTACCGTACCAATATCATATAAATCTTCAAAATTTGGATTGTCTTGTGTCGAATCTTTCTGGGTAATTAATAAAACCTGTTTGTTGTCCTTCATTACACTTTGGAGAGCGTTAACGGACTTTTCCCTTCCTACAAAAAGAGGGACTATCATGTGCGGGAAAACGACAACGTCACGCAAAGGTAGAACAGAATACTTATTGACGGTTTTTTTCAATACCTCAGTCCTTACTAAGTTTAACAAGCACGCTCTTCTATAGGTAGGACAAAATCTAAGCTAAATCAATACTAGCTAAGAACCTGTACCTGTTTTGTTGCGCTTATCTGAATAAATAAGCATAGGCTTTGATCCACGGGTAATTACTTCCTTACCAATGACAATTTTCTGTATATCGTTCTGTCCAGGCAAATCAAACATCGTATCCAACAAAATATCTTCCATAATTGACCTAAGGCCCCTAGCGCCTGTTTTTCTATCAAGTGCCCTTTGCGAAATGGCCTTAAGGGCATCTTTAGAAAAATCCAATGTGACTCCCTCTATATCAAAAAGCCTTTTATATTGTTTTAAGAGAGCATTTTTTGGTTTTGTCAGAATCTCCACGAGAGCACTTTGATCCAAATCTCCCAAAGTAGCCAAAACAGGGAGTCTGCCAATAAATTCTGGTATCAAGCCATACCTCATAAGATCTTCTGGCTCAACATCAAGAATAATCTCTCCCGCCATTCGACTATCTGGCTCTCGAACCTCAGCACCAAAACCAATAGATGATCCGTGCTTCCTTTCAGAAATTATCCTATCCAATCCAGAAAAAGCACCACCGCAAATAAATAAAATATTTGATGTGTCAACTTGCAAGAATTCTTGTTGTGGATGTTTTCGCCCACCTTGTGGAGGAACAGAAGCAATGGTTCCTTCCATAATCTTCAATAGGGCCTGCTGCACACCTTCCCCAGAAACATCTCGGGTGATCGAAGGGTTGTCAGACTTTCGACTAATCTTATCAACCTCATCGATATAAACGATGCCCCTCTGCGTACGCTCAACGTTATAATCAGCAGCCTGTAAAAGTTTCAGAATAATATTCTCAACATCTTCGCCGACATAGCCGGCTTCAGTCAAAGAAGTCGCGTCTGCTATGGTAAAGGGCACATCTAAAATTCTTGCCAAAGTTTCTGCCAGTAAAGTTTTTCCGCAGCCTGTGGGACCTATTAATAAAATGTTTGATTTCGCTAACTCGACATCTTGCGTGTTTTTGTCCTGAGCAAGCCTCTTATAGTGATTGTGAACAGCAACAGAAAGCACCCTCTTTGCTTTATCTTGACCAATCACATAATCATTGAGAACCTCGTTAACTTCTGAAGGTGTTGGCACACCCTCACTCTTAACAGATGAGGCTTTGTTTTCTTCGCGAATAATATCCATGCAAAGTTCAACACACTCATCACAAATAAAAACGGTCGGACCAGCAATAAGCTTCCTTACTTCGTGTTGGCTTTTGCCACAAAAAGAGCAATACAAAGTATTGTTGGTATTATCCTGGATCGATTTTGGCATCAGTTTCCTTCTTATTATTTTTTCGTAGGGTGTATTATAAATTCACAGTTGGCAAGATTTTTTAGAAAAAAATTAAAATCTCTGCTATTTATTGAGAATATTCTTCTCGACAACCAGATCTATAAGGCCAAACTCTTTCGCCTCTTCAGCCGAAAGAAATTTATCCCTATCCAGAGCATCTTCGACGGATTTTAAATTTTGATTAGTATGTTTGACATAAATATTATTCAAGGAAGACCTCAGCGACAATATTTCTTTAGCATGAATCTCTATATCGGCGGCCTTTCCCTCTATACCACCAGAAGGTTGGTGGATCATGATTCTGGAGTGAGGCAAAGCTTGCCGCTTACCCTTAGACCCCGATGCCAATAAGAGCGAGCCCATTGATGCGGCTTGACCTATGCAAACTGTAGTAATATCGGGTTTTATATACTGCATCGTATCATAAATAGCTAAACCGGCTGTTACGGCACCCCCTGGCGAATTAATATAAAAAGATATATCTTTTTTTGGATTCTCAGATTCCAGAAAGAGTAATTGCGAACAAATCAAACTAGAGATCTCATCACTAATTACTCCTGTTAGAAAGACTATTCTCTCCTTGAGCAGTCTCGAATAAATATCAAAGGCTCTCTCGCCCCTGCTGGTCTGTTCTAAAACCATGGGCACCAGGGTACTAGTGAAATTGCTAGATATTTTACTCATTTGCCTACAACCTTTTCCTTAATGATTATCATGCTGTTTAATATTTCCTGTATCAAGTGTTTTCATGATTTTCCCAAGTTCTGCCACAGATATACTTTTGTCATCAATCTTAACTTCAGAGACAATTTTATCAAAAACTTTTGCCTCAAGAATC
>CAYMIQ010000155.1:237-2903 GCA_964390605.1 uncultured Rickettsiales bacterium | reverse complement strand
ATTTTTCCTAAAGAATCGCGCACAGCATTATGGATGTATGAGAAAAACAACCCCTTATTACTACTTAATGTAATGCTTCTTCTAATTGCAATATTCTCACCGATAGAAAGCACTAATGCATTTAACTCATCTTTAATTGTTTTATCAGAACCAGGGTAATTCGATTCCAGCAAATCTTCCGAATTTAATGCTTTTTCACAAGTAATCTTCGCAATATTTTCAACAAATTCTTGGAACTGTTGATTCCTGGAAACAAAATCTGTCTCAGAATTTATCTCTACCATAGAAGCTTTTTTTTCGTCCAGATAAATTCCAACCAATCCTTCGGTTGCAGTTCTGGATGCTTTTTTCTCCGCAGATGCAAGTCCCTTCTTTCGTAAATACTGTATCGCGGAATCAATATTGCCATTGCTTTCAATCAAAGCAGCCTTGCATTCCATCATGCCGATTCCAGTTTTCTCTCGTAGCTCTCTGACCAAAGCTGCGTCTATCTCACTCATTCTTTTTTACCGCTGATTTCTCTATTACTTTCTTAATTGTTGTACTTTTTTTGCCCTCTTCCCGCCTATCAACTGGAGGGTTTTTTTGTTTAGTGCCTACTTGCTTTTTGTTTTTATCAGCAATCTTTTCTTTTGAAGAATCATGTTTGACGACAGGTGGCTTAACCTGCCCAATGGACTCGGAAATTATTCTGCAAAATAAATGTATAGCATTCGATGCATCATCATTACCTGGGATAGGGTGCGTAATCATATCAGGATTGGAGTTAGTATCTAGTACAGCAACTACCGGAATTCCAATTTTATTCGCTTCCTTGACTGCCGTACTTTCTTTAACTGTGTCTATCACAAACAGCATATCTGGAATACCACCCATATCCTTGATGCCGCCTAATGTTTTATTGAGTTTGTCGTGATTTCTTTCCAAATTAAGTAGTTCTTTTTTAGTCAAGCCCTGATTCTGACTCTTAAGCTGAGAATCCAAATCTTGTAATTTTTTAATAGACTTAGAGATAGTGTCCCAATTTGTTAACATCCCTCCTAACCAACGATGGTTAACAAAATATTGATTACAGCTTGAGGCATATTCCGCGACGGGCCCGCTCGCTTGACGTTTCGTCCCAACAAAAAGGATTTTTCCTCCTAATTCTATAACTTCTTTTATCGCTTTAGTGGCGCTCGCTAGCAAACCGACAGTCTGCTGTAAATCAATAATGTGAATACCGTCTTTCTCACCGTAGATAAAAGGAGCCATTTTTGGATTCCATCGCCTTGTGCGATGTCCAAAATGTACGCCTGCCTCAAAAAGATCACGTAAAGTAAATTTTGCAGAATCCATTAATTATTCTCCGGCTATTTTACTTCCTCCGCAGGTTATGGCGATATTCAAGCACAGCCACCGGTAATTCATCCTGCGTGTTTTTTACGACTACACGGTATACATTAAAACACCGAATTAACATAGAGAAAAAAACTCAGAGAGGTATTTTTTACAGCCCTGTAAATCTACTCTTAATATTGGATATACCGGGAAGGCTTTTCAGTTTATTGACTGAAGTTGGTGTAAGGTTATAACTGCCGGGCAAATTTATATTAATTGTGTTTGGCTCTCCCTTATTATCAACATTTGCTCTGATTGTAACCTTATCCTGACCTCCTTGATGTGTTTTTAAGAAAGTCTTAATATCCTCCAACTTAACTGGTTTGCTAAGAGTGATGGTATAATTGGTTGCCTTGCTATCTATCACTTGATCCAGCGAATATAATTTTTGGGCAACGATTCTTGTAAACTCACCATTTACACTAGCTTCACCGATCATAAGTACGGGATTGCCATCTTCTAAAATATCCCTAGAAGCAGACAGCAGCTCAGAAAAAACGGTTACCTCAAACTCACCACTAAGATCAGAGAATCTAACAAATGCGTATCTAGATCCTTTTTGAGAGACTCTTTCTTTTTTTGTTACCACGGTTCCGGCCATTCGAACCGGCATAGAATGGTTCTTCGACAAAGATTCCTTCACCGAGGAAAAAGTCTTAACGTGAAGAGATGATAGCGCCTCAGAAAAATTAGAAAGAGGATGAGAGGACAGATAAAATCCCAAGGAATCGAATTCCCGTTGCAGAGTTTCTTTTTCATCCCAGATGTCTTCCTGCGACAAATCGATCTTTATATCATCCTGCGCAGTAATCTCATTACCGAAAAGATCGTCCTGCCCCTTGTCTCCTTGTGTACGCTTAGAAGAGATCTGAATCATTTTTTCTATATTATGAAAAACGAGAGCCCTATTGGGATCGATAGAATCAAAAGCGCCAGCACAAACTAACGACTCAAGCTGCTTTTTATTAACAACTGAAGTATCGTGCCTTCTTGCAAAATCAAAAATACCTTTATAAGGACCGTTTTTACCTCTTTCTTTAGCAACGATTCTCATTGAAGAAATTCCAACATTTTTAATCGCCCCTAGTGCAAATCGAATAGATTTGTTATTATCAGAACCCTTCTCAACCGAAAAAACTGCATCCGATTGATTAATGTCTGGTGCATGAATTTTAATTCCGAGATTCGAAGCATCTTCTCGAAAAATATTTAAAAATCTCCCCATTTTTGCATGTTTTTGTTGTTTTTTTCATGGCTGTGGCATCGGATATGAGCATGAGCCCTTG
>CAYMIQ010000155.1:0-227 GCA_964390605.1 uncultured Rickettsiales bacterium | reverse complement strand
ATTTATTTTATCCGTGTTATTGATATCCATGGTCATCGTTGCTGTCAAAAACTCAACGGGATAATTCGATTTTAAATAAGCTGTTTGATAAGCAACCATGGCATAGGCAGCAGCATGACTTTTATTAAATCCATATCCAGCAAACTTTTCAATTTGCTCAAAAATATATTGAGCCTTCTTTTGGTCTGTACCGTTAGATACCGCACCCTTGATAAAGCTTTCTCTTT
>CAYMIQ010000154.1:0-2911 GCA_964390605.1 uncultured Rickettsiales bacterium | reverse complement strand
TTCAATTTTTACTAGTTCTCCACTTGCTATCGCAAAAGCTATATTTTCAAGAGTAAAATAAGAATTATCTTTTATGCATACCGCAACATCTTCTTTTGTAATTGTTGATTTGTCACCTACATAGAGGATAAGTTTTTTTAGCTCGTTCATTGTAATTAACCGATCATTCCCCAGGGACTCTGACAATAGTAGTGCTGCCGAATCCTCAATAGTCATTTTATTTTCACTTACTACAGTTCTTATGATTTTTGCTAAATCTTCGCTCTCATCCCTGTAACAAGGGATAACAGCTGCTCCTTCTTTTTTTTCAAGTAATGTTCGTAGAGAAGATCCTTTTGATAAATCTCCACCTTCTATAATGATGGTCACTTCTTGACTTAGGTTGTCTAATGTTTTTTCTATTATTTTTTTTAACGTATTGTCTGCGTTATTTATCAATATGACTTTGTTTTTGTTGTCAAAAGGTATTGAGTCTATTTCATTAAAAAAAACGCTTGAATCTGATGTAATATTTTTACAGCTCATTTCAATAAAATGAAAAGGATCTAGATCAGGAAGATTTTTTTTTACAATCTTTTTTGCGATCTCCCTTACGAGACCACCGTCTGGCCCGTATACTAGAATAGTTTTTGGTATGTTGTCCGGAGAACTATTCAAAAATTTTTCTAATTGATATTTCTTAATAATCATTCAACTGAATCTTGTTCCCTGACTTTTCTCTTCGATATCGTAGTAGTTAAAATTTCACTTCTTATTTTATCTCCTAAAAAACTAAGATGCGCGCTTCTTGTATCCTTAACGGCCTTATTATCGTATTTTTCGTGACCCTTTAAATTAATTGTATCGGAAATGCGGCTAGTTTTTTTAAGTAAGGTTTTCTTTTTTCGTATATCAAATAATTTATAACTAACTAAATTTTTCATGTACAACTCATTCTTTTGTTCCTGTTTGATAATTTCGCGGGCGCTTAGATATAAAATATATCTTGATTTGGATTTTATACCTTCGGGATTTATACTTCTTAAAAGAATCCCCCCTAATTCACTACTTACCTTGTTGTTGGCAAGTTTTATCTCCATTGATCGAAAGAGTCTTCTTTCTTTTTTTTGACTTAGCATTGCAATTGCAAGTCTCGAGGAGATTTTCTGGCTAAGCACTCTAAGATTTGCATCTCTAGCCGATCTAAGGGCTTGCGTATTCGCTAAATCATCTTCAATTAAATCAAAACTTGAGGTTGTTTGAGCCATGCTTGCTAAAACGGTTTGTCTTGTTTCTACCCTATCAAGTCGAAACTCTGCTCTGTTTGTTATATTGGACCTAGTAAAAGTTGCATCTTGCTTTGTGGCAGTTGCATAGGTTGATTCTGTTAATTCTACTTTCAATAAATATTCCGGTTCTTTCGGTTGACCTTTTGGGTTGAAAATATCTAAAAGATAGTTTCTTAAGATTTGTCCTTTTCTATCCTTGATGACTGCGACATCTACACTTGCAAATTGCTTCGGAACGTTTAAATCAGCAGATCCAGTTTGTTTATATAGAGGTTGGAATCCTCCGCAGTTAGATAAAAATAGCAAAATGCTTGTTAACAAAATATATTTCATTGCTTACACCACAAAATTTATAATTTTGTTCGGGACATGAATCGTTTTCCTAATTTTTTTATCGCCTAATGATTTCTTCACTTTTGTTGAAGACATTGCCAGATCGATTGATTCATCCTCGTTTGCATTTATTGGAGCTGAAACTGTTGCTTTTAATTTACCATTGATCTGTATTGCTAGTACAATAGTTTCTTTTGCAAGTAGTTCCTTTTTTAATTTAGGCCATGGTGTGTTTATCAAAAGCGTCTTATGACCAAGTTTTTGCCATAATTCTTCCCCTAGATGGGGTGTTATTGGTGATATGAGTTGGGTAATAGTTTCTAAACCATTTTTTATTACACAACTAGAGACATCTTTTTCAATTTCAGAAAAAATATTCGTTAACTCCCTGATTCTTGCTATAGCTCTATTGAATCTAAATTTTTCATAGTCGTTGCTAACTGAGCTAATAGTCTTGTGTATTTGCTTTAATATTTCCGTGCTTGTTTGATTTAGCTTTTTTGGTTTTTTGTCGGTAATGGATGAAATATCTTTTAGGTGTGTATTTATTAGTTTCCATAATTTATTTATGTATTTCCATGTTCCTTCTATTCCCTCAGATGTCCATTCCAAATCCCTCTCAGGCGGCGTATCAGATAGCACAAAAAGTCTAGCTGTATCAGCTCCATATTTATTAATAATATCTTCAGGATCAATGACATTCTTTTTCGATTTGCTCATTTTTTCTACTCTGCCAATTTCAACAGGTTTTTTGTCGGACTTAGAATGTGCAGCTGATCCATTCTTTACAATTTCGTTTGGAAATAAATATTTCTTTCCTATTTTATAAGTTTCATGGCAAACCATTCCTTGCGTTAATAGTCCTCGGAATGGTTCTTTTGGTACTTTATAACCACACTCGTTAAGGGCACGAGAAAAAAATCTAGAATATAACAAATGTAGTACCGCGTGTTCGATGCCACCAATATACTGGTCAACAGGCATCCAGTAATTTATCTTTTTTATATCCAGCCCCTGATCTTTTTCAGTACTGCAGAATTTTGAGAAATACCAAGAAGATTCAAAAAATGTATCTAAGGTGTCGGTTTCGCGTATTGCCGGTTCCCCTGTTTTAGGGCATTTTGTTAGTTTCCATGTTGGGTGATTTTCTAGTGGGTTGCCTGTACTTGATAAATCAACGTCATTCGGTAATTATACCGGAAGATCTTTTTCGGGAACAGGTACCATTGTCCCATCCTTGAGATACATTACTGGTATAGGACATCCCCAATATCATTGTCTAGAAACTCCCCAATCTCTTAGCTTATATG
>CAYMIQ010000153.1:0-2917 GCA_964390605.1 uncultured Rickettsiales bacterium | reverse complement strand
CTCTTCTTCAGCAGGTGCCTCTTCAGCAGGAGCCTCTTCTTCAGTAGGCGCTTCCTCAGCAGGTGCTTCTGTCGCAGAACCTTCCGCTTCATCACCAGGCGAATCCTCACCCGATCCCTCCAGCGCTTCCGATGCTTGATTTTTTGATCGTCTTACTACAAACCATGCGATGAGTAGTAGAATAAATATAATAGCGGAGACAATTATCCAGGTGTTGCTTGCTTCGCTTACAGGTATTTCTTCTGGTGATGTAGAAAATTGTTCTTCTACTACATCAGTAGCAGTTTCTTCATTTTCAGCGTATTCACTTATTTCGTTTTCAGCGTAAACATCTGCTTCGGTTATACTGTCTTCTTCACTTGCACTATCGGCATAGGATAAATCTTCTTCAGTCGTATTGGCTATTTCCTCTTCTGATACCGTTTCAGCCATTTCTTCCTCTTGATATTCATCAAGCTCTTCTTCTGATATCTGGCTTTCTTCTGGAACAATATCGGTTGCTTCTTCTGCAATTTCCTCCTCAATCATTTCTTCTACAGGAGTTTCAGAATCAGTAAATTCCTCTTCAAGCGTCTCCTCTATCGGAGCTTCAGGTTCAGCGAATTCTTCGATTGTTTCAGTAACCTCTTCCGCAGAGTCTGTAATCTCCTCTTCAGAGAACGTTTCGATATCCCGGTAACATCTTCAATGGATTGAGGTTCTGGTGGGACTAGCTGTATGTCTTCTGTAATTGTAGGTTGTCTTAAATTGATAGATTCTCTAACGTCAAGGATATCTAGATTAAGCTCGACATCCTTACTAAAGGTATCGGCCTCAGCAGATAATCCAATTCGTAGCAAGTATAACGCAAATACCAGAAAGAGTATTTTTTTCATTATCCCCCCACAACCTTACGAGAAGTGAGCCTACATGATAGACAAGTTGAAGGCTAACTGCCATAAGATTCTGCATAATATGATGAAAGAACGTATATTTTAGGCATTATCGATAAAAAAAGGTGCTGAAAATATCCCCAGCACCTCAGCAAAATCACTTTTGGAGTTAAGCCGCTCCTGATTTTACATCATCTAATCTTTTTACCTTTGAGGTTTTTGGTTTCTCTGTTTTTCCGGTTGTAATCTCAATTTTTTTAGATTGGATGGCGTCAGGAATTTCTTTTTCCAGATCGATGGAGAGTAAGCCGTCATTTAGGGAAGCGCCCCGTACTTTTACTCCATCAGCTAATCGAAATTCACGAACAAAACCTCTGCCAGCAATTCCTTGATGTAGGTATTCCGAGTTTTCTTGTTCCTCACCTTCCTTTTTTGCGGATATGGTGAGTAGATTTGACTTTTCTGCAATTTCAATTTCCGCTTTCTTGAAGCCAGCTACGGCTAAAGTAACACGGTAATTGTTATCACCCATCCTTTCAATATTGTATGGAGGATAACTAGCGTCTGAAGGGTTATCTGGGTTGGATTCATCAAACCAGTCTAGGATCTGATCAAATCCAACAGTAGCCCTAAAAAGTGGTGAGTCAAAAATGCTATTCATCTCTTGAACATCCTTTCTTAAGCAATGTTATTAGTTATATTATGAACACTAAGAGCTCATTTGCCTCTTAATGTTATTTTTGTAGACCCAAATAGGCGTCTACGATAAGTATATAATGAGTATCTTTTTTATTTCAATAGTATCTTAGAAAAAAGATATTTTTTTGCATATTATCTTTGGAGCAACGCAGTGTGGAAAAAAATAGAAAAATTCCTTCTTAAGGAAATAGAATCACCAAAGCCAGATAAGCATGAAGATGAGGAGTTGCATATTGCAGCCTCAGCGCTTTTAGTTGAGGCAGCACTGATGGACGGGGAAATAGATAAATTGGAGAAAGGCAGGATTGTTGACCTTTTAAAGAGGGAATTTAATTATGATACAACATCTTCCGAAAGACTGCTAGCTAATGCAATTGAGAGAAATAACAGTACACAAGAAATATATTCTTTTGTTAAACTGGTAACGAAGAATTTTAACTATCGTGAACGCCTTAGAATTATAGAAATGATTTGGGAGGTAGTGTATAGTGATGGAAAGCTTCACGATTATGAGTCAAGCCTTTTGCGTAGATTAGTGGGACTTCTTCATATTGAAGCTCGAGATGCAGCGGACGCAAAAAATAAGGCGCTCAAAGGTCTTCGTTTAAAGATTTAATGTCGCCAAAAAAAGCAATAATTGTAATACCTGCACGATTAAAATCGAAGAGGTTGCCCGGAAAACCATTGTTGACCATCAACGATGAACCTATGATTCTTCATGTGTGGAGAAGGAGTGTGAGTGCACAAGTTGGTCCAGTAGTGGTTGCCTCTGCTGATCAGGAAATTGCAGATATTATTCAAAATGTTGGTGGAAAGGTAATTATGACGGATCCGGATCATTCTTCTGGATCGGACAGAATTTACGAGGCATTGCAAATTATTGATCCAGATATGGAGTATGATACAGTGATTAATATTCAAGGAGATCTCCCTAGTATTGAGCCTAGCACCATTAGATCTGCGTTAATTCCCTTGATGAATAAGAGCGTGGGTATTGCAACATTAGCTTTTACAATTACTGACGAACAAGACTTCATTAATAACAATATCGTAAAGGTTAAAATTGTATTCGAAAACAATAGCACTGTAGGAAGGGCTGTCGATTTTTCTCGTGTTATGAAAAAAGAAAAGAATTGTTATCATCATGTAGGTATTTATGTGTTCCGAAGACAAGTACTTGAAAAATTTCACTCCCTAAAGGTTAGTAAAAGAGAAAAAACTGAATTTGAAGGTGCACGTCAAGCATGGCAGCATGCTCTTCAAGATGCCAAGATAACTTTAGATGATTTATCATTTGTCGAAACTCATGATTGTTTTACGATCGCTGAGTTAATTGAATATGAAGC
>CAYMIQ010000152.1:0-2961 GCA_964390605.1 uncultured Rickettsiales bacterium | reverse complement strand
TTAGGGAAGGGTATTACCCATGTAGTGCCCAACTCATTATTTTTTCTGGATATTTCAGTAAAAAAATCTCTTATTATTTGAGGCAGGAGATCAATTCTTCGATTCCTGATCATTAATAATACAGAGTTTTGTACTAGAGCAGATGCTTCTATCTTTTTCAGAACGGCAGATATTGCATTTATTAACTTTTTCTTTTCAATGGTCGGGATTGTTAATACTTTTCTAAAGTCTTCGCATTGTGAAATTATTGAATCTATAGCGCGAAAGTCATAGATCATTTTTTCTAATTTTTCTTGACTATCAGCCGAATCAATAAGTGCCGCTGCATAACGTTTTGTGACTTGATTGATCGCAGACTCTTTTTTCGACAAGTTATTTCCCCTAAAGATATTTAAAGCGCCCAAATTAACATGGGATAACTAGCACAGGCAATTGTATCTTACAATATACACTATACTGATTCTAATAAAAGTTTATTGGATCAATATCTATTTTAATTTTTACCTGTTTATTTTTCTCGATTGTTGCTAGGGATTCTCTTATCAAGGCTGATAAATCAGTGGTTTTTCTAGATTTTATTAATAAGCGCCACCTGACTCTCCCAGCTTTTTTTGAAAGAGTTGCAGGCGCAGGCCCAAGGATTTCCATCCCCTCATAACTGGGGAGGCTATTTTTTACTTTCCAGGACATATTTATAATTTCTCTCTCTTTTTTACCGGAAATAATTATTGATGCTAATTTTGAGAAGGGCGGGAGACGGTAATTCTTTCTTAATTTTAACTCTTCTTGAAAAAAATTATTTCGATTTCCAGCAATTAATGATTTCATTACTGGATGATTGGGTGAGTAGGTTTGTAACAATACTTTGCCTGCTTTTTGCTCCCTGCCTGATCTTCCAGCTACTTGTGTCAGAATCTGGAATGTTCTTTCAGAAGCTCGCATATCACATCCAATTAAACTGATATCAGAGTCAACAACACCCACTAATGTTAATTGCGGGAAGTGATGACCCTTGGCTAGCATTTGAGTTCCAATAATGAGGTCAATTTTACCTTTGATTATCTTTCTTAAAGTTTCTGACATTTTTTCTTTTCCCCTGACTAAATCACTCGATAATGTGCACACACGAATGTTTGGAAAATTTTTTCTAACTTCTTCTTCAACTTTTTCAACACCAGTTCCGTACGGTATTAGTGTATTTTGGTTTTTACATTTTGGACAATCTCTAATTACTTTCATGTTATAGCCACAATGATGGCAATATAGCTTACCGTGAATTTTATGTTCGACTAACCAGGATGTATAACAATTGGGACATTCAATTCTGAAACCACATTTGAAACATAGTGTCAGTGGAGCATAGCCTCTACGATTTAGGAATAGCATGATCTGCTCCTTTTTTTCGACTGTCACTTTGATTTCCTCAAGCAGTTTTGGTGATAAGTGTGAGCCTGTCTTTAGCTCGTTAGAACGTAAGTCGATTAAGTTAATATCTGGCATTTTGGATCTTCCGAATCTTTGGGCTATCTTGATATGCCCATACTTTCCCTGTATTGCATTTTGATAGGTTTCTAAAGATGGGGTTGCAGAAACAAGAAAAACAGGTATGTCATTCTTTTTGGCAAGGACAATCGCCATATCTCGTGCGTTGTAAGCAAGATTGTCCTCTTGTTTAAATGTCCCATCATGTTCTTCATCAACAATAATTAAACCGAGATTTCTAAAAGGAAGAAACAAGGCTGACCTTGCTCCCACAATTACTTTTATCTTCCCCCTGATAATATCTTTCCAAATAATTCTTCTTTGCTTAGGAGTAAGACTCGAATGCCATTGTGCCGGTATGGATCCAAAAATGCCCTGGAAAGTTTCTAAAAATTGAGTAGTTAAAGTTATCTCAGGAACTAAGACAAGAATTTGTTTACCTTTATCGAGCAGTGACTTGATAGACTCTAAATAAACAATGGTTTTTCCTGAACCGGCGACACCATCCAAGAGCGATACCGAGAAACATTTATTTTTTATATTAGAAATTAATTTTTTTGTTGCTAACCGCTGTTCATTTGAAAGTTTTTTCTCTGTTATCTTTGCTATTGTTTTTTCTTTTATATTCTTCCCATTCCTAATTGATTTCTTTGGTTCGTCAAGAATTCTTGGAACATTTAGATATTGCTTTAGTGTCAAGCCCAGAAAGCAACAATTATATCGAGAAAACCACTGAATAAAATCTATTGTAGTTTTTGATAAGGGGGGGATCTCAATCTTTTTGATAATATTTTTTATTTTTCCGATTGCGATATTTTTTGTTTGTTCTCTTTTTATAGGCCATACACAACCGTTCATTATTTTTGCCCTGAAAGGTACTTTCACGAAATCGCCTTGATTGATCTTGAGATCTAAAGTTGTCTTGTAGGTAAAAGTATTGTTAAATGGCATAGGTAACAATACTTCGACAAGCTGGACTTTTGTTGTTTGTTTTGTAGACATTTTTTAAAAAATAACCAGTACCTAAAATTTATAAGCAATAATAAGGACATTCGCAATATAACTGAAGAATTAGAACAATTAGTTTGTGACAAGACTTTTCAATATTTTAAAGATTGGAGAGTCTGCTTGGAGGTTGAGCGCAACCTTTCCTCGAACACGGTGATAAGTTATGTGCATGATGTGGGAGTTTTCTTTAGATTTTTTCATACTCATCTTGGCAGAAAGATAGAATTCAAAGATTTGGCTTCTTTTAAGAGGAGTGATTTTAGGGACTGGATAGCAGGTCTCGCTAAACATTATGGACTGAAGAAATCATCAAGAAACAGATCTTTTTCTGGAGTGAAGAGTTTTTATCATTGGTTGGGTGATAAGCAGGGTATTTACAATTGGAACTTCATATCACTTGAGCATAGGGATGAACCTATGAAACGTGCAAAAGAAAGCCCCGTTCTGCCTAGACCTCTGACGTATGAACAA
>CAYMIQ010000151.1:0-3009 GCA_964390605.1 uncultured Rickettsiales bacterium | reverse complement strand
ACCGAAGTTCAACGGATTTTGAATCCGTCGCGTCTACCAATTCCGCCATAGGGGCATCGTAGGAGTATTAAATCAATAATTGAATGGGATTTTAAGAAGTAATTGTATATTTTTATCTAATCAAAAAATTGTTTCCATCTGTTATAATATAATAGATAAGAATGATAGAAAAATTATACAATTGGACCATATCACTTGCCTCACATCCTTTTGCTATAGGTTTTTTAGCAGTTGTGGCATTTTTAGAGAGTTCGATATTCCCTATCCCTCCAGATGTTTTATTAATAGCCATGGTATTGGCTAATCGTGATCGAACTTGGGTTATGGCTTCCGTGTGTACACTTTTTTCCGTCATTGGTGGATTATTTGGTTATATTATTGGCTTTTTCTTGTTTACTAATATTGGTGATCCAATTTTAGAATTTTACGGTTACCAGGAGCATTTTTCTAAATTCCAAGGTTTTTATAACGATTGGGGTGCGTGGATTGTTTTCGCTGGTGGTTTTACACCTATCCCCTACAAGGTCATCACAATAGCGTCTGGAGTTGTCCATCTTAATTTAATGACTTTTATATTAGCATCTGTCTTATCTCGGGGTATGAGATTCTTCTTGGTAAGTGCTTTGCTTTGGTATTTTGGTCCCTCTATAAGGGAATTTATTGAGAAAAACCTAAATTCTCTCGCAATTTTATTTTTTGTAATTTTATTGCTAGGATTTGTTGTGGCTAGATATGTTATTTAAACTTTTTAATAATCTACAGTTATCCCATGTGCTGATAATTTTTTTCTTTATTGGAATATCGGCTCTTGGTTTTGCTTACTATATGGAGCATTTTCATAATTTACCTCCATGTGTACTGTGCGTATATCAACGGTGGGTGTATTTCTTTGTAATCTTTTTATCCATAATTTTGCTCATTCTGCATCAATATTCAGAAAGAAAAGCTAGAACTATTATGTTGGTTTTTTCTCTTACATTTTTGGTTGGCTCTATTCTTGCTATGTATCACGTGGGTGTGGAGAATAGTTGGTGGACTGGAACCGAATCATGTGCAGCTGATAGTGAAATTAATAGCGGGGATCTTGATGCATTAAGAAAAAATTTATCGGAAAAATCTATAACAAGATGTGATGAAGTTTTGTGGTCTTTGTTTGGAATCTCAATGGCTGGTTATAATTTTATTATTTCATTCATCCTTTTTATTTTTTCTATGGGATATTTTAGAAATACAAGAAATGAATCATGAAAAAACTTGGAACAAATCGTAAAAAAGTAAAATTTCCCCCAAATAACCAATCTTCTTTTTCTGAAGAAAAGATCCGAAGCATGTTACGCGTTGACCATGCGGGGGAGTTTGGTGCTGTCAGAATATATGATGGACAATTAGCTGTTTTTAAAAAGGGTAAAGTAGCAAAAAAGATTAAAGAAATGCTTCTACATGAAAAGGAACATTTAGATTCTTTTCATAGTCTGATGAATGAATACAGGGTACGACCAACTATTCTTTACCCACTTTGGGATGTTGCCGGTTATCTTCTGGGATATACTACTGCAAAAATGGGAGAAAAAACTGCTATGTTGTGTACCGCAGCAATTGAAGAGGTTATTTGTGAGCATTATTCCGAACAATTGGAGACACTTAAAAAATCAGACAGAAAAGAGCTTGTTCAAAAAATTCAAAAATTTTACAACGACGAAAAAAAGCACATGAATCGAGCAATCAATTCAGGCGCTTATGAAGCTGCTTTTAGTGATAGGTTGGCTTCTTTTATAAAAATATCCTCCAAAGTAGCCATTTGGTTGTCAAAGAAATTTTAATTATTTATTTAAGGTTGTAGTTCACTATCCCAGTATAGGAAATCTCTCCAGCTTTCGTGCAGATAATGTGGAGGAAAAAGCCTACCATTTGATTGCAATTCGTGTGTGCTTGGAGTAAGCGGATCTGAGAGTAAGCCTAGCTTTTGGTTTTTAAGAATCTTATTTCCCTTTATTCGATTACAGTCCCTACAGGCAGTTACCACATTCTTCCATGTTGTTCTCCCCCCATGGGATCTTGGCAGAACATGATCAAAGGTTAGATCCTCGGTTCGAAACTTTCCACCGCAATATTGGCAACGAAATCTGTCTCGCAAAAAAACATTAAATCTAGTAAAAGCCGGCTTTCTATCTAGATCAATGAATTCCTTTAATGATATTACGCTAGGAAGTTTGATTGCTAGGTTTGGTGAGCGAACTGAAACTTCGTATTCCGATACAACATTTACTCGATCGAGAAAAACGGCTCTAATCGTATTTTTCCATGACCACAAAGAAAGCGGAAAGTAGCTGAGTGGTTGAAAATTGGCATTCAGCACCAATGCCGGGCAACTTGCAGGTCTAAGATTCAATTCAGTATCCTCCCTTTTTTTCTTTAAAGAGTATCTTTTGTTGAACTTAAAATCAAACGTTTAAAGCGTTTGCGCTAATCTTGAGAGAGCTAAGACTGAAGAATTTTTCTAAGAAATGTTGATCCAATTTCTATTCCTTTCGCATCAATTCCATGTCCTAGTCCCTGTCCTACATGTGCTTCAACTGGAATTTTTAAATTCTTAAGTTTTGTTTCTGCCTCAGGTAGGGACAATGGTGTAATGACTGGATCAACGTCACCATGAACTAGAAGTATAGATGGTCTTGATTTAATCTCGCTTTCTAAATTTTCGATATCTAATAACATGCCTGAGTAACACATTATGCCAGCGCACTTTTTCTCCCTTCTGAGGCCCACATGTAATGCTAGCATTGCTCCTTGTGAAAATCCGGCTAATACAAGATTTCGTTCATCTAAATTTCTAGCTTTTAGTTCATCATCGATAAAGTGATTGATGATTAATGCTACTTGGGAGATTTCAGTTTTAATTCTATCTTTATCCTTATCTACAAGACCAAACCACTGATGACCTGTATCGGCCATATCGCAATTAAATGGTGCGTTAGGTGATAAAAATTCCGTATTTGGTATGTTGTGAGA
>CAYMIQ010000150.1:0-3023 GCA_964390605.1 uncultured Rickettsiales bacterium | reverse complement strand
ATACGCCCGGCTGCACAAGCAGTGTATCTCCAGGATAGAGAATTTTATGGGTGCCATTAAGGTCTGAGTGTAATGTTCCGTGAAGCACTTGGAATGTCTCCTCTTTTCTTTCATGGTAATGTTTTGGATGTTTTTGTCCCGGCAATTGAATAATAATTTTTTTTGCATATTCTCTATTAATACAATTTATTATTGTTGCACCAATTTTACGGAAATTCTTTATTCCATGATGATGCGAATATTCAATCTTAAACTCATCTCCCAGAACTATTTTTGCTTCATTCAGAAGCGCCTTTACGTCATGAATCGCATGTTTTAATGGTAGATTCTTTGACTGTTTAGGCAATTTGATGTCGGTATTCTTAATAGGAGAGTCTTCTGGTATATCTTTTGTAACAATGGATCCTGATTTCCATTTTTCACTATCCAATTGTTTAGATTGATATGGAAAAGCAAAATAAATATCGTTTGAAAATATTTTCGTTCCTTTTTTAATCGACTTTCTTGCAAAAACACCTCGGCGCAGTTTGTCTAAAGAATCCTTTTCAATATTGGTGATATTCTTTTCATTGTTTCCGCCACAAATCTTAGCAGCTTCTTTGTACGCAGAGATCCAATTTTCTAGCTGTTTTGGGGTAGAGGAGTATTGGTTGAGTTTTATTTTTTTTGTCTCGAGCCCTATATGTCTTTCAAAAATTTTTGCACCTTTTGCGACAGCGATCCCTATCGGTATCAAATTATTTGGATCCTCGTGTGTGGACCATCCTATGGTAACGCCTGGATATCGACCGATTAATCTTTCTATTTGATTCAATTCTAGTAGATGGTTTGGAGATGGATAAACTGACACACAATGCATTATTGCAAAGTCTACCCCCTTGTGTTCGAAGAAGCTGACGATGTTGTCTATTTCATGAATTTCTAAACCTCCTGTAGAAATAATTACAGGTAAATTTGAGTTCGAAATTTTTTCTAACAACGGCCAGTCTTTGGCTGAACAGCTTGCAATTTTTAAGATTTCAAATCCCATATCAGCTGCTATGTCTACAGAACTTTCGTCGAATGGTGTACAAATGGGAATGATTTTTTCTCTTTTTACTCTATCAAGTAAAGTCCCGTAATCATCGAGACTCATCTCCGTAGATTTAAATCTTTTGACATAACTCTCTTTGCTATTCTTTTGGTGTTTTTTATGTATGAAAGTATTTAATTGGCGAAACTGAAATTTAATACCAGCCTTGACTTTTAGATTGCGAATAATTTTTGCGGTTTCTCGGATAATTTTAGATCCATGCTTAACACTTCCTTGGTGGTTGTTGGCTAGATCAAGAACCAATAGATTAGAAAAATCGTAATTAGATAAAGACTTTTGTTTTCTAGGATTTACTCTTTTCATTTTATAGCCCCTTCATTGCATCCCTTGGAGTAGTCTAGCTTGACAGTGCGGTTCTTTTTCGCAGACTTGTGTGCTCCAACAATCACAAGCATAGTATTTAATGTTTCTCGTAATAATATAGGCGATTCTTTAATTTTTCTAGATACTACAGAATCTATGTGCCTTAACTCTTCAATAAAGTCATCTGGTCTATTCTTTTTTATAGTCGTTCTTACTTCTTTTCTGTTTTCTGGGACAAGAGTTATTATATCATTGTTTCCATCCATACCGCATTCCCACTCAATAAACCCTTTTGTCCCTTGGGCTCTAACCCATTTTTTCTTTGGTTTCGTTATCACGTCCTGAACTATCCTGCCAACAACACCTTGTTGCGTTTTCAGATTTATTAATGAGATGGCATCATAATTGATGTGCTTATTTTTCACGTATTTTAGCGTAGCTGATATTTCTGCAATTTTTCCTGATCGGGATTGATTAGTTAAATATTGGAATAGATTGATTGCATGGGAATGCTCTGATGTTGCACCTCCTCCTTTTTTCCAATAACCAAGATAACTATCTTGCGGGCCATTTAACCAAGGATGCGCAGCAAAAATTCCTCCCCAAAATTCCCTAAACTCAACATCTAGTGTTATTAACTTTCCTATAAGATTTTTTCTTAGTAATTGGGCAAATTTTGTAGCTGCTTTGCTTACTGCGTGATCATAACCTACAAATATTGGTATACGATATTTCTTTGATAGCTTATCCAGTAGATCTGTATTTTTTAGGCTTGGGTCGCAAAGTGGTTTTTCAATTAAAATGGCCTTAGGTTTTTCTTTTAAGCATTCCAACGCAATTTTTATATGTGTTTTAGGTGGAGTTCCAATAATAATATAATCATATATATTTTTTGGAATATTATTTACCTCGAATAATCTTATTTTTTTATCCCACTTGCCATATCTTTCGGGGTAAATCATATTTTCAGTTCTTTCTAGCGCTTTAGAATCCCTGTCACAAATATCTACCTGCCAACCTAGCGATCTAGCTGCGTGAGCGTGATGATTTCCAATGGATCCAGCCCCATATATTTTAATTTTTCTCAATGCTAACTTACTAAACTTTCTATAAGTGACTTATGGGCACTTTTGACGATTTTTTTGTTATATTTTTTGTAATCAATGTAATCATAATTGCCAAAATCAAAAGATGAGGCAATTAGTGCTGATAAATATTTTTCTCCCTCAAATTTTGCCTTTTTTGTATCAAGAGGTTTGCTTAAGACATCAGATAAATATTTTTTTAATTTTCTCTCATCTCTCACCACTTTAGCATGCGAGACGATATCAAAAGAATTATGTTGACCGAATAGTATAACAGGTTTGCCCAGAATTATAGCCTCGAGACCTGCCGTGCCTACAATCGTAGCGACAGCTTTAGATTTTTTGATTACGTCTATCCCTGATTCTACAAAGTCTATCATCACCACATTCTTGAATCTTT
Source organism: uncultured Rickettsiales bacterium (assembly GCA_964390605.1). Taxonomy (GTDB): domain Bacteria; phylum Pseudomonadota; class Alphaproteobacteria; order UBA8558; family UBA8558; genus UBA8558. The sequence goes on along the minus strand of CAYMIQ010000150.1, from coordinate 142 downwards.
TAATTTGATCGTAAAAATTACGAGGTCTTCTGCCAACAGCTGATATGTGTTCCTTGACCGCTAAAATTACCCCAGCCGGCAAATCTCTTGACAATGCAGCAATTGTTGATAGTTGATAAAAATATTCTGGGGATCTTTGTTG
>CAYMIQ010000149.1:0-3038 GCA_964390605.1 uncultured Rickettsiales bacterium | reverse complement strand
AATAAGCACCTAGAGCCCATAAAAAAACTATTAATTAATCCCAAGATATTAAAAGTCTTCCACGGTGCAAGACAAGATCTGGAGGTTATTTATCACGTATTCGGGAAGCCCGTGAAATCAATTTTCGATACTCAGGTAGCAGCTATGGTCTGTGGATTTGACCATCCCATATCGTATGCAAAGTTGGTATCTAAATTGATAAAGATTAAAATTAATAAAAAGGAACGATCCTCAGATTGGTCTCTAAGACCATTAACAAAACAACAGATAAAATATGCGCTATCTGATGTAGTATACCTAAAAAAAATTTATAAGATTCTATTAAAAATGTTAGAGAAAAATAAAAGACTGAACTGGATTAAAGATGAGATGCAAAATCTTCAAAAAAAAGAACACTATATAACCGAACCAAAGACTATTTGGAAAAAAATTAAATTTTCCAACAAACCAAGCGACCAAATTAATATCATCAAGAGACTCGCGGAATATAGAGAATTGGAAGCTCAGGGCCAAGATCTCCCCAGAAGCTGGTTACTTACCGATAGGGAAATACTGCAAATCGCAAGAATAAAACCAAAAACTGAAGAAGCAATACGAAAAGAATGGCTAATCTCCAAACAGAATATGAAAAAGAATGATCTCCAGAAAATAATTAGCATTGTTAAATTGAAAAATAAAAATGTCCGAAGCAAGAAAGGAGTTGGAAGATCGTCTGGTAATTCAGAAACCAATGAATCAATTAGAGGTATGTTGATGCTTTTGCTAAAATTAAAATGTAAAGAATATGGGGTAGCAGAAAAAATGATAGCAACCAACGATCAGGTACAAGATATAGCATCCGGGCACCGCTCTAAGGTGCCTGCCCTATCGGGCTGGAGGAAAGAAATATTTGGCAATGATGCGATAAGACTGAGAAAAGGGGAAATTTCACTAAAAATTAAGAGGGGAAAAATAATTTTAGCACAATAGGAAAGAGTTAATTAACTCAAATGATCTTTAAGGACATTGCGAACAAAAGGAATAGTGATTTTGCGTTTTTGATCTAAAGCTGCATTATCCAATTTTCTAACGATATTATTAAGCGACTCAAAAGATCTTTCGATTCTCTTAAGCAAAAAAATAATAACATCATGATCAACCTTTAACTGTCTATCAAAAAAAAGCTTTATCAGCACAGCTCCTAATAGACTATCGTCAGGCTCATGAATTTCGAAAGCCGGAAGAGCGCGAAACCTTGATCTTAAGTCTGGAAGAGCAATAGATATGCTCCTTAAGCTAGACCTTAAGGTAATTAATAAAAAAAATTTTTTTTCATTCACCAGGTTATAAAAGTGCAGTATTTTTTCCTCATCTGCGGGAATTTCTAATGAAGAAAAATCCTCAAGAACAAAAGAAGTATGATTGTGAAAAATTTTTTCAAGAGGTTTATTCAGGATTTCTTCAACCTTTATGAACTTTGCCTGACTCTGCAAACTCCAAACATTAGCAATATGAGTCTTGCCACAGCCTCTAGGACCAAAAATAATGACCGAAGAATTTTTCCAGCGTGGCCATTGATCTAAAAAACTCACCACATGTTGATTGCTTTTGGTAACAAGAAAATCTTCTCTGCCCATAGCCCTGCGCGACTCAAACGGAAATTTTAATTGTAAATTCTCCATATCTCGATGGATAGATTCTGACTTGCGAAGTATCATGCTATTCTCTAAACCACCTCAATAAATAGCCGGCACCAGAAATAATAGTGGTAATAGCTACAAAGAAAATTAAATAATCTTTCATTATATCTAGAATAGGTAAACCAAGATAAAGCCCTGCCAAGACCACAACCACTAGAAGAATTTGGAATAGTGTGTTTACCTTACTAACTTTCAAAGGATCAAGTAAAAGATCCTTATCAGCAAATACATTATTAAAAATAACTCCTCCTACGATGAGAAGGTCACGGAAGACAACTAATATAACAATCCATTCATCTAAAAACCCCCTATAACCAAGGGATAAGTAAGCCGCAACTAGCAATACTTTGTCAGCAAGAGGATCTATGTAATTACCCATTTCACTTCTTGCTTGAAATAGCCTTGCAATAAATCCATCAACAGCATCCGATATTGCTGCGCAAACAAAAAGCCAAAAAGCATAAGAATATAAATCCTTTATAACCATCCAAACAATAACAGGAGCCGCAAGAAGCCTTAGCAAGCTAATAATATTTGGTAAATTTTTCAATTTTTTATCTGCGTATTATTTTCTGTTTTCTTCAAAACCCAAGCATTCGGTCCCTCATTAAGATCTAAGTAATTTTGTGAAAAAGCTAATCGCAGCTGTGAGGGACTCCCAACATAGTCTATTGTGAACTCTATATTATTAGAATTTAGAGAATTAATTACCAATTTTCTAACGAGAGAGATGTTTTTTATCTGGGTCAAAACGTTGGTCCAATCATACAAATCATTGACTTCCACGGATACAGATAAAGTGTTTTCCTTTCCAGTATTTCTGATGAGGTTAACGTATTTCCAATCATTAATAATTTTTTCTGCAGACAGTTTTGCAGCCCTAGAAAGAAAAGAATCCATGCTTTCGTCCTGACTCAGATCAAAGGACAGTGTCGCAGAAAGATTTTCAGCATAACCGCTACTGTAATGCGCAAGCTTGACATCTAATGAAATATTACCCTTAACTCTCTCGCGCTTTAAAGAGGCAAACGCAACTATTGACTGATCTGCTTGGTATTTTTTCGCAATAGATAATATCCTATCTTCATCACCCGAAAGGGCTTGGGTGTGGCCGATCTCAGAAAAATCTATAAACCCACCTTCTGGAGTTACGAATGTAGCTGAGCTAATCGTCTCAGCAACATCAATCCATGCCTTCTTCCATGGATTATTCCTTTCCCAAAGATAAAAAACACCAGATGTTTTATAAACTGGTATAACCAAAAATGGCCTTACGGAAGATTCAGAAAAGTTAAAATTCTTTGCGGTTAACAAGTCTCGAATTGGGCTGTCCTTAAAACGAAAGGTCAACAACCCTAT
>CAYMIQ010000148.1:0-3049 GCA_964390605.1 uncultured Rickettsiales bacterium | reverse complement strand
CCTAACCCAAGTATTTATACCACAACTATATCCCTACTTAATGGCAGCAGCGAGATCTGGTCTTTCCTTAATTTGGAAAATTGTCCTTGTGGTCGAGCTACTAGGAAGAAGCAATGGTGTAGGTTTCCAGCTACACAGCTTTTTCCAATTTTTTGATATTGCAAGCATTCTTTCATATACTTTGGTTTTTGTAGCCATAGTCTTGAGTGTTGAGATTCTGATCCTGCGACCACTTGAGAAAAAATTAATGGGCTGGCGGCTATGACTCTACAAATAAATATAAAAAGTAAAATTTATCCATCGCGAACTCCAGGCGATCATCACCAGGCGCTTGAAAATATTAATCTCTCGATTCCGTTATCCCAATTCGTTTGCTTAGTGGGACCGTCCGGATGTGGAAAAACTACACTTTTAAATATACTAAGTGGATTAGATAAAGAAATTAGTGGAGATGTAAAAACAGGAAAACACGAAAACCAGGAGAATATGAATATTGGTTATGTATTTCAAGAGCCGAGACTTATGCCATGGCTCAATGTAATTGATAACATACGCCTAGTAATGACAGAAAAAGAAATTGTTTCAGGATCCGCTGAGAAACTTCTAGCAGATATGAGTCTTGGTGACGTCGCAGAGGCATTCCCAAACAGACTCTCTGGCGGTATGCAAAGGCGTGTAGCCCTAGCGAGGGCATTTGTAAAAAAACCAAAACTATTATTAATGGATGAGCCGTTCGTTTCATTAGATCAGCCGGTCGCCGAACGTCTACGTCATGTACTTTTATCGCTATGGAACGAAAATCCCGCAACAATTTTTTTCGTCACACACGATATCCGTGAAGCAATCTTCCTGTCTGATAGAATTTTATTTATGTCCCCATCTCCAGGAACAATTGTAAAAGATTTCAAAAATCCACTTCGAAGACCACGCGCAAAATTAAACACTGATGACATAGAGAAGATAAAACAAGAGTTACTAAGCAAGTACCCGGACCTACTGACTGGATTAGTCAAAAGTTGAGAAAAATAGAAAATAAGGCCATCACAATAGTAATTTGTGGTCATGGAAGCAGGCATGATAATATGTTGGCTGAGTTTCGAAATTTTATAAGAAAAATAAAAATACAATTTCCTAAAAACCCATTAAGCCATGGCTTCTTAGAAATTTCTGATCCAAATATTGAGACAACGCTAAAAAAAGTTATAAAGACAGGAGCAAAGAAAATACTTGTAATCCCTGTCATGCTCTTCGCAGCGGGTCATATAAAAAAAGATATTCCTAATTTAATCAGAAAATCCCTTACAAAAAATTCAAAAATAGAAGTCAAGATTGCACGAGAAATTGGGATAGACAAAAAACTACTTAAGGTCGCAAAGCAAAAGATTGAAAAGACTCTACAAACTTCACCTCACATCATATCAGAACGAGAAACCATGCTCATGGTAATTGGAAGAGGAACATCACTCAAAAAAGTAAATGAAAAAATCGTCAATATATCTCGTTCTCTAAAAAAACAAATGAAATTTTCAGAGAATAAAACCAGCTTCGTCGGAGTAGCTACACCTGATTTCAAAACCAGCCTAACAGAATCTGCGAAAAAAAAATTCAAAAGAATCGTTATTTTCCCATATCTATTATTCACGGGAACATTGCTGAATAGAATACATGCAATAACTGGAAAAATATCTCAACAATTCCCAGAAACCGAATTTTTAATATCTTCATGCTTCAAAGATCATCCGTTAGTGATCAAATCATTCACAGAAAGAATTATGCAAGGCCTAAAAAGATTTTGTTAACCTCCAAAAATACCTTGCAAATAAACAAAAAATATCTAGAAATGATACTCGATGGTGCCCGAAAGGGATAATAGGGAATACGGGGAATTGAAGCATAACTATAATCCGTAACTGCCCTCGCAACTGTGATTGGATAGCCATTTCTTAACAAGCCACCGGTAATCTGGGAAGGCAAGAAGTTGGCTGAGACCCATAAGTCAGGAGACCTGCCATCTTTTTCGTCCAACCTTGGTCGAGGATTGCCGAAGGTGCGGTTTTCCGTAGTGACGATTTGAATTATTACAAGTTTTTAATTCGGAGAGTCATTCATGGAGAAATGTAATCGCCCTATTCTTCAAACATTATGCACTTTAGCATGTCTGCACCTAAGCACAGGATCAGTGTTTGCTAATACAGAACAGCTTTCGATGAATGAAGTAATTATTACCGATACTAGGTTAACTAGTGGACTTCCCGGGGCATCAACTATTACTATTACTTCAGAACAGATTGGAAATTCGCCCTACCAAACCTTAGCTGAAATTTTAAGTACACAGTCAGGAATACAGTTTCGATCTCTTTATTCTGATCCCACAGGATCTAAAGATGTTGTCGACGTAAGAGGATTTGGTGCTGCGGCAGAAAGTAACACTCTAATCCTGCTGGATGGCAGGAGACAGAACGATATGGAAATTGAAAAGAGCTTTTTAGCCAACATTCCGCTAGAAAGTATCGAGAGGATCGAAATTATTAAAGGAAGCGCAGGTTCTGTCCTGTATGGTGATGGTGCCGTTGGTGGAGTCATAAATATAATTACAAAACATCCTGCCAAAAATGCTCGGGCTAACGTCAAAATAGCCGCAGGCAGCTTCTCGACTCAAAAAACTGATATTTCTGTTGCACAAGTTAAAGATAATTTTTCTATTTCGCTCCACGGACAAATTATTGATACAGATGGGTACCGACAAAATGGAAATGTTCTAAACAAAAATATAATCAATGATTTCCGATACACAGGGAGAAAATTAGAGGCCTATATAAATATAAAAGGTGACCAAAGAAAAATGGGTACCCCGGGCGGACTAAGTACCAATCAGGTAGTGAATGGAAGACCGGTAGGGTTGTACTATCATGACAGAAATGCTGCAACGGAAATTATGGACAAAAGTTCCTCTAGCTCAATAGAACTTACGCTAGGAGGAAATTATCAATTAGATAAAAATTTTGAAATTATAACCGATGGTGGCATTCGCAGAACAAAGAATCATTTT
>CAYMIQ010000147.1:0-3063 GCA_964390605.1 uncultured Rickettsiales bacterium | reverse complement strand
ACAACAGCTTGCACCCTGCTACCTCTCATACCTACACATGCCCCCACAGGATCGATGCTAGAATCATTAGAAAAAACAGCAATCTTCGCTCGACTTCCTGGATCTCTAGCAACAGATTTAATTTCAATCACACCATCATAAATCTCCGGTACCTCTTGCTTAAAAAGCTGTGCCATGAACTGAGGATGAGCCCTGGATAGAAAAATTTGGGGACCACGCGTGTCACTTTGAACATCATAAATATATGACCTAATTCGATCAGAGCGTCTAAAATTTTCATTAGCTAGGAGCTCTTCTCTTCTGAGAATTGCCTCAGCTTTACCTAAATCGATTATAAGATTGCCAAACTCTATTCTTTTAACAACACCATTTACTATTTCACCTATTCGATCTTTATATTCCTCATATTGTTTCTTGCGTTCAACTTCACGGACCTTTTGGACTATTACTTGCTTCGCCGTTTGTGCCGCAATTCTTACCAAATCAATAGGTGGCAAAACATCAGACAGAAAGTCACCTATTTTCGCTTTTGAATCTTTCTTTTGTGCGTCTTTAAGGGAAACCTCCCGTGCCTTATCCTCAACATTCTCAACAACTTCCATAAATCTCTTCAAAACAATATCACCATTCTCACGATTGATTTCAGCACGCACATCAAATTCATGACCATATTTTGATTTTCCAGCTTTTTGAATAGCTGCCTCCATGGCGTCTATAACGTCATCCTTACTAATACCTTTTTCCTGAGCTACGGTATCAGCAACCTGGAGAATATCCACGGGGCTAATATTTGTATGTAATGTCTCTTCACCCATTTTTCATCAAACCCTTAAGTAATTTTCCCTTTTGATCAGAAATCAAATTAGCCTTTCTTATGTCCGCAAATGATATTTCCCACTTACGGCCGAAGAAATCTACTAAGCCAACTAAATGATTTTGCGTATTTTGTAAAACGCCCTTAAAATTTTTTCTTCCATCATACATTCTTGAAGTTTCAACTTTAATTTGAAATCCTAAGAAACGTGTAAAATCTTTCTCTCTAACTAAAGGTCGATCTATGCCAGGCGAAGATACTTCTAATGTATACTTTTCCATTATGGAATCTTCAGAATCCAATAAATAAGATACCTGCCTACTTACTTTCGCACATTCGGCAACCGTAATGCTTTTTTGATCATTACGTTCAATCATTAATTCTAAGACCTTTCCAGCCTTTAATCGAACTCTTACAATTTCAAATCCCGATTCGGCTAATTTGTTAGTTATTATTTTCTCTATCTTTTCAAGCAACAATTAAAAACACTCCTGAAAGACACACATTGCAATAAAAAAGTGGGCAATTGCCCACTTCCTAAGAGAGATAATAGTTTCTAAACGACAAGATTAAATAAAAAAAAGAAATTTTCAAGCATCTTATGTAGAATCTTAAAGATTCATTTACTTCAAAGATTGCAATTTTATGTGAAATACCGTTCTCTTTTTAAGATCTGCTTTCTTCGCATATTTGGTAAAAAAACGGTTATCAGCACTTTCCTTCCAATCTTCAGATTTATTAATTATCCACGTAAAGTTAGAATTCTTAGATACCTGATAGAGAGTCCACCTAATATAATTCAAGACATCAGAACAGATATGCAAAGTACCATCGTTTTCCATTGCCTTAAAAAGAGAATCTAGAAAATTCTGATTAATCAATCTTCTCTTAAAATGACGTTTCTTTGGCCATGGATCAGGGAATAGGATAAAAACCTTTGAGAATAAACTATTTGGAGATTTTCTAATTAGCTCCCTTGCGTCTTCTGCAAAAATTCCAATATTGTGCAATTTTTTTTCGATGATCTTGTCTAATAAAGAAACAATCCCATTAATATAAGGGTCACAACCTATAAAAAAAATATCAGGATGTTTCATTGCTTGCTTGACTAAGTGTTCCCCTGACCCAAATCCAACCTCTAACCAAAACTTATTATCGTAGCGTCTTCTTTTTTCACTTAAGAAAATCTTTAGATTTTTTATCGTAATCTCGTAATCAGGAAGAGAATTATTTAGCAAGTTCTTTTTTTGCTTACTCAGCTTTCTACTAATGCGTCGACCAAAAAATCTTTGGCTTTTATTAGCAATAAAACTCTCTTGTTTTATATTTTTAGCCATGGATTTAGTAAATCTTCGTGACAGACTTTAGAGGAGAGACTTGAGTTCATCGACAAGATCAGTCTTTTCCCAAGAAAAACCCCCATCAGAATCTGGGTCCCGTCCAAAATGACCATAAGCAGAAGTTCGTGAGTAAATAGGCTTACACAAATCTAGGTGTTCACAAATTCCTCTCGGCGAGAGATTAACTAGGCTTTGCAGCTTTTTAGAAATAATATTCTCAGGAACTTTAGATTTTGCGTGACAATTAACATTAACAGAAACTGGTTCTGCAATACCAATTGCATAAGCTAGCTGAATTGTGCACTCATCTGCCAATCCTGCGGCTACAATATTCTTTGCTAAATATCTTGCCGCATATGCTGCCGATCTATCCACCTTTGAAGGGTCTTTTCCCGAAAATGCTCCTCCTCCATGAGGAGCAGCACCACCATAAGTATCAACAATAATTTTCCTGCCAGTAAGACCTGTATCTCCATCTGGACCACCAATAACAAATCTACCTGTAGGATTGACAAAAAAATTTTTCTCTTCGCACATCCAGTCTTTTGGAAGAGATTGAACTACAAATGGCCTAACTATTTCTCGTACTTCTTTTTGATCCAACGCTTCATCGTGCTGCGTGGACACAACAATCGCATGCGATTTAACCGGCACCCCATCATCATATAAAAGTGTTACCTGGCTTTTGGAATCAGGTCCAATTCCTTTAATTTTTTTATTATGTCTAGACTCTGCTAATAATTTTAAAATATTTTGTGCATAAAAAATTGGTGCTGGCATTAAAGAAGCGGTTTCACTGCACGCATAACCAAACATGATACCTTGATCCCCCGCTCCCTGATCTTTATTGCCTTGTTGCTCAACACCCAAAGCAATATCACTAGATTGTTCATGTATATAGTTTTTAAT
>CAYMIQ010000146.1:0-3064 GCA_964390605.1 uncultured Rickettsiales bacterium | reverse complement strand
GAAAAAATAAAAAAAGGATTGAATTTCTTTTTTTATAAAAAGATGTTAATGAGGATATTTCTTTACAAAAGAACATAAAATCTAAAACCTGTAGTTTATATCATATTTAAAGCTTAACTCTTTTCCGTGGGAAAAATAACGTCAAAAAAATACAAGTCTGCTGGTGTAGATATAAAAAAAGCAGAAGATCTTGTAAAGATAATCGCCCCTATCGCTAAGTCAACAAAAACAAAAGGGTCAGATGCATCATTAGGTGGTTTTGGAGGAATATTTGACCTAACCAGAACCAAATTTAAAAATCCCCTTTTGATTGCTTCAACAGATGGTGTGGGAACAAAATTAAAAGTGGCAAATATTGTTGGGAAACACAAGAATATAGGGATAGATCTTGTGGCTATGTGTGTTAACGATATCGTTGTTCATGGCGCTAAGCCATTGTTTTTCCTTGATTATTTTGCCTCTAGTAAATTAAGAATCAATAGGATAAAGGAGGTAATTTCTGGTATAGCAACAGGATGTAGGGAATCAGGATGTACATTAATCGGAGGAGAAACTGCAGAAATGCCCGGCATGTACAAAAATAATGAATATGATTTATCTGGATTTTCCGTAGGAGCTGTAGAGCGGGATAATTTGTTAGATGGGAGTAAAGTAAAAAAAGGAGACGCACTCATAGGGTTGAGCTCTAACGGCGTGCACTCGAATGGCTTTTCCCTAATACGGAAATTAATAAAAGAAAAAAAAATACCCTTATTTAAAAAAGCTCCCTTCCAAAAAAACCAAACCTTCGGAGAGATACTGTTGCAACCTACAAAAATCTATGTAAAAACCTGCCTCAACCTAATCTCTATGGGCTACGTAAAATCTATGGCACACATTACCGGTGGTGGATTAGTGCAAAATATACCACGTACTATTCCAAGCAAGCTCAGAGCAGAGATCGATTGCCAAAAATGGAAACCACCTCCGATCTTCCAATGGATTGCTAACGTTGGGAATATCTCTACAAGTGAGATGATGAAAATTTTTAACTGTGGAATCGGTATGGTAATAACCGTTGATCCAATCAATATAAAAAAAGTAATGCAAATACTGGATCGCAATAAACAGCGTGCAACCCAAATCGGAAACATTACAAACCAAGCGAAGAAAAACTCAAAAATCAAATTTTTGAATACAACGGCATGGGAAAATTAAAAACAGCAGTGCTGATTTCGGGGCGTGGGAGCAACCTACGCAGCCTAATAAAGAATTGTAAAAGAAAGAATTTTCCCGCAAAAATTTCTCTGGTCATTTCCGATAATCCTCATGCGCCAGGATTAAGTTATGCATTCGAAGAAAAGATACAAACTAAAATTATTGGCAAAAAAAATTTCGATAGAGAGCTACATCAAACACTGCTAGAACATAAAATAAAGTTTATCTGCCTAGCGGGATTTATGAGATTACTTTCTCCCTATTTTATTAATAAATGGTCTGGAAAGATTATCAATATTCACCCCTCACTATTGCCATCATTTAAAGGTCTCAATGCCCAAAAACGTGCAATCCAAAAAGGTGTTAAAATAGCCGGCTGCACTGTTCATTTCGTCAATAGTGAGATGGACGCCGGTCCAATCATTATACAGGCGGCAGTGCCTGTATTGAATAATGATGACGAATCAAAATTATCAAAACGTATACTAACTCAAGAGCACAAAATATACCCTGAAGCATTAAGATTAGTGGCAAATAAAAAAATAAGGATGATCAAAGACAAAATATTGTTTGCGAAAGAAAAAAACAGTAAGACTTAATAAAATACTTTTTCTAGAAAATAATGACTTTAAATCTGATTCTTTTATATGTAAGATAAGAAAAATTTAGAGAAGAAAGGGCACTGTTTTTATGGAAGATCAAGGTCATCAAAAGGGTTGGGAAGGTTTTAAGAAGTTTGTCATATACAGCTCCATCGGAGTCATAGTGCTTGTTGCGCTCATGGCTATTTTTCTGACCGAAAGGACTCCTGGATAAATCTAGCTCTGCTACATCCTAAACTAGGATAAAACTTCTAACTTATTGAAGAAGAATGCTATCTCTGTAACGGCACTTTTTTTAGAATCTGATCCATGAATAGAATTCTCTAGTTTAGATTCGGCAAAGTCCTTTCTAATAGTGCCATCCTCTGCATTTGCAGGATTGGTTGATCCCATAATTTTCCTACTAATTGTAACAGCATTTTTCCCTTCTAGAACTTGCACGACAATTGGGCCTGACGACATGTAATCACATAACGGATCATAAAAAGGGAGACCCTTGTGTATTTTATAAAACTTTTCGGCCTGTTGCCTGCTTAGTTGAACCCTCTTCTGCGCAATGATCCGCAAACCTGCTTTTTCAAATCTATTATTTATTTCTCCGCTAAGGTTTCTTTTAATAGCATCAGGTTTAATGATTGAGAGTGTTCTTTCAGACGACATTAGGCTATGATCTTTATTTTTAAATGTTAATTCTGGGCAATTGGTAAATTATAAATCTTTTCCTGCAACCCATTTACCACCTTCACTCTGATGATAAAAGCTATATTTAATCTTTTCAATTAAACACTTCTCTTTTTGTAGCTTTGCGTTTTTTAGCATTAATTTATCTTCCTTACTAAAAATAAAAAAATATTTCTCAAAATTTTTAATTCCTTGAGCAATAGGAATATTAGCTGACACCAAATAAGAAGAGTTATTGGGATTCTCAAGGACATGTGTTAGCCATATTGGCTGATTCTTCGAATCCCCATTAATTTTACTTCCATGTGGAATAAAAGCATTAGTAGAAAACGTCCATAATTGTTGATTCAAGTGATTTACCTGATCTTCATCTTTTAGGACTATCACCGCTCGTTTCTGTAAAGCTAAAATTTTTTCTGAGAGCTGGGCAAGAAATTTCTCCAAATTGCCGAACCCAATATCGTAAAAATTGCACTCAACCATCTGGCCTAGAAAGAACGCTATTTTTCTTCATAAGATTCTGATACTAGGCGATTTAACAAATGCACCCCATAACCTGTTGCTCCCTTGGGCACTATATCTTT
>CAYMIQ010000145.1:0-3072 GCA_964390605.1 uncultured Rickettsiales bacterium | reverse complement strand
TAGAATCTGCAACTTTTGTATTTTTTTGATCTAAAGCCTCTTCCTTAACTACAATAGTTAACCTAGAAAAAGGTTTCTTAATTTTTCCAACCCTTCCTCTTGCGCGTGCTCTCCAACGTTTCATCGTGATGCTCTTCCCCACATCAACTTTAGAAACAAATAATCTATCCACATCAAGCTGATGATTATTTTCAGCATTAGCAATTGCGGTTTGCAACACCTTCTTTACCTCGGAAGATATTCTTTTCCTTGAAAACGAAAGCAAATTCAGGGCATCGTCGACACTTTTCTGTCTAATCATTGAAGCCACCAAATTTAATTTTCTTGGGCTAGTTCTGATCATGGTGCCTAAGGAAATTGCCTCATCATCATCAATACGCTGAACTTTATTTTTCTTAACCATAATCTATTAATCCTTCTTTTCCGTTTTTGGCGCATCAGTGCTAGCTTTCGGCGCACTAGTCCCAGCTGGAGCTGGAGATGAAGCTGGGGCTGCCGCTCGATCTGATGTCTTTTGGGTTTTTTTCTCTGAACTGTGACTAAAAAAAGTACGAGTAGGGGAAAATTCTCCCAGCTTATGTCCCACCATATTTTCTGAGATTAGCACTGGTATAAACCTTCTTCCATTGTGTACACCAAAAGTTAACCCAACAAATTCCGGCATAATTGTTGACCTTCTGGACCAAGTATTAATTATTGTTTTCTTACCAGTCTCTCTGGCGTTAGCTACTTTTTTTAATAAGCTACCATCGACAAAAGGACCTTTATGAATTGATCTAACCAATTTTTATACCCCTCAGTTATTTCTTTCTTCTTCTTAAAATGAATTGGTCCGTGGATTTATTACTTCTAGTTCTTTTGCCTTTCGTCGATTTACCCCAAGGAGTGACAGGATGCCTTCCGCCTGAAGTGCGACCTTCTCCACCACCATGAGGATGGTCTATAGGATTCATCGCGACTCCACGAACGGATGGTCGCTTCCCTAACCAACGATTTCTTCCAGCCTTTCCGATTTTTATATTCTTTTTATCAGGATTCGACACTGCACCTATAGAAGCAAAGCATTCACTTAAAATAAGCCTTACTTCGCCAGAACCAAGTTTAATCTGCCCTATCAATTGTGCAGAAGACCCCGCAGATCTTGCTAACTGTCCGCCTTTCCCAGGTTTCATTTCAATATTGTGAATAACTGTGCCTACAGGAATTTTCTTTAAAGGTAGTGTATTGCCAGGGCTGATCTCAGCACTCTGAGAAGATATAATTTTATTCCCCTTCTTAAGTCCTTGCGCCGCTAGAATATAGGAATAATTACCATCATCATACTTAACAAGAGCCACATAAGCGGAACGATTTGGATCGTACTCAATTCTCTCAACGGTACCTTCAACATCAATTTTATTTCGCCTGAAATCTATTACCCTATATTTCTTCTTATGCCCACCACCTATTCTTCTAGTAGTAATCCGACCAAGATTATTCCTCCCAGAATTTCTTTTCTTCCCAACAAGTAAAGATTTCTTTGATTTTCCTTTCCATAGAGCTGATCTGTCTACGGAAACAAATGCGCGCTGGCTTGGAGTGGTTGGTTTATATGTTCTTAAAGGCATATTGTCCTACTAAATATTTGCCGTTACATCTATTGTATCGCCCTCTTTAAGGGTAACTATCGCTTTTTTAAAGGCCGATGTTCTTCCAATTTTCCCCTTAAACCTTTTCAATTTTCCTCTAACTCTGATCGTATTAATACCGATAACTTGAACACCAAATATCTTTTCGACAGCTTTCTTAATCTCTGGCTTAGAGGAATTAATCGAAACTTTAAAAGCAACTTGATTATACTGCGAGGCCATTGTGGCTTTTTCGGTAATAACCGGTGAAAGAATAGTGTCGTATGCACCCACAGTTACATCTGAAGATTTCTTTTTTTCTTTTTTTTCTATCATTTTAACCTCTTATCAAGATCTTCTATTGTTTTCTTCGTTAAAACTAAAGTATCCCTTTTCAAAATGTCATAAACGTTAAGACCAACGATCGGCAAAACGTCTATTTCTGGTATGTTAGAAGATGCCAATACAAAGTTCTCGTTTACTTTAGGGCTATCCACAAATAACGCAGACTTAACTCCTAATTTTTTTATTTTCTTGCGCAAATCTGATGTTTTTGGTTTTTCCAGAATAGTAGAATCTAAAATTAGGATTTTTCCTTCTTCCTGCTTAGCTGATAATGCAGATTTCAAAGCCAATGTACGCACTTTTTTTGGAAGTTTTTTCGCATGATTACGTACCAATGGGCCAAAAATTACTGCACCTCCTCTAAACTGTGGAGAGCGTAAACTGCCTGATCTCGCGCGCCCGGTACCTTTTTGCTTCCAAGGCTTAGCCGTCGTTCCACGTATCTCACCAATCTGCTTTGTTTTGTGATTACCTGACCTTCTCCCAGCAAGCTGCCAATTAACCACACGAATAATAATGTCCGGCCTTAGGGTCGAAGAAAAAATCTCCTTTTTCAGATCTACTGACCCCACTTGTTTGTTGTCTAGATTTTTAACTAACTGTTTCATGTCTATGCCTGACCCTTCTTGTTCTCTTGTTGTTTTTTAGGATCCTTGCTCTTATCTTGTGATTCTCCGCCTGGTTCCTTCGCCTTGGCTGTGCTTTTTTTACCATCCTTTCCTTTATCTGTTTTCTTTTCTTGAACAACCTGTTTCTTTTCTTTGAAGATCTTTTTCGCACCAGAGACCTTGACGTAAGAACCTTTGAATCCTGGCACGCTTCCTTTTAACATGATAATTCCCTGATCATCGTCCACCGCCACGACCTCAAGACTCTTGGCTGTTACTCTTGCCGCACCCAATTGGCCTGCCATTTTTTTTCCTTTGAAAGTTCTTCCAGGATCCTGACATTGCCCTGTTGATCCGGGGCTCCTGTGGGAAATAGAAACACCATGAGAAGCACGATTGCCGCTAAAATTGTGTCGCTTCATCACGCCCGCAAAACCCTTTCCTATGGATACGCCAGAAACATCAACTCATTGCCCAGGGGAAAACAATGAGGGAAATATTTGCTTGCCAAT
>CAYMIQ010000144.1:0-3097 GCA_964390605.1 uncultured Rickettsiales bacterium | reverse complement strand
AATTAGTAAAAAATTTAGAAATAAAAAATATAAATTTTGATAAAAATATAATCAAAAAAATCTATAGATTAAAAACAAGAATTCCAAAATTAATTATTGATCCCCGAACATGGTAAAATAAAAAATCTTATGACAACTACTCTAAAAATCAAAGCATATGTTTCGAGTAATGCGGGCTGGTCAAAAGTTTCTTATAAGTCTTCCTTTCTTTGGATCAAGGGCTACTTTTATAACACAGATCCTAAAAGAATACTTATTGCTCTATTTGAAAAGCAAAATAATCTTTCTGAAATAAAGAGAATTTTAAATACAATAGATGGGCACTACGGATTGATTTATCAAAACAGGGGTATAGCAATTATATCAGTGGATAAGATTTCCAGTATTCCAATCTATTATCTACATGATAAAAATAAAAAAATATTTTATGTATATTCGAATAGCCTGAATTCATCAAAAAAAACTGAATTAAAAAAAATTAATGATCTCTCAACTTCAGCTTTTTCGATGTCCGGTTATACAATAGGATCCGAAACCCTGTTGAGCGGAGTAAAGCTTTTAGAACCGGGAAAATTTATCTATCAAAAAGATAATAAACTGAGAATTGAAAGTTTTTTCCTATACGAGCCGTGGAATATCATCATAGATGGAGAACCAAGACTAAAAATAGAATTACAAAAAATAATTTTGAGGAATATTGGTAATTTAATCAACTCTGTTAATAATAGACCCATTGTGATTCCGTTGAGCGGAGGCATAGATTCGAGGTTGATAGCATCCGTAGTAAGATTTTTAGGTTATAAAAATGTCTACTGTTTTTCTTATGGCAGCAAAAATAATTTTGAGTCAAAAGTATCGGCAAGAATAGCAAAGAAGCTTAATTTTAAGTGGTTTTTTGTTGAACATACCATTGCGAATCAAAAAAATTTCTTCACTAGTTCTCTCGTTTCAGATTATGAACAATATGCAGATAATTTTTCCTCTATTCCATATCACCAAGATTTGTTCAGTATAAATTATCTTAAAAAAAAGAAACTAATACCTACCAATAGTGTAATCGTAAACGGAAATTCAGGAGATTTTATCTCAGGGAATCATTTGCCTAGCGCCTTGCTGAAAAAAGTAAGCTACCAAAAAACAGACAACGAAAGATTTGAGGAAATTTTGAATTTTTATATCGAAAAACACTATTCTCTCTGGAATGATCTAAAATCCAATAAATCCATTAATGACATAAAAAGGAAATTAATTGATTCCCTAAAGACAGTAAATTATAGATTTGATCACCCTGAAAACTCACATGGAATATATGAATTTCTAGAGTTTAGAGATAGACAGTGTAAGTACGTAGTAAATGGTCAGCGTATATATGAATTTTTGGGTTACGACTGGAGGTTACCTTTATGGAATAATGATTTTATAGATTTTTTTGAAAACATCCCTTTACGGTTCAAGTTAAATCAAAATTTATACAGAGAAACAATTTTGGATAATGATTGGGGGGGTGTTTGGAGGAAAATACCTATCAATAAAAGTGTAGTAAAGCCATATTCCATAAATCTTTTAAGAAACCTCGTAAAGCCTTTGTTTTTTTTCAGTAAAAAAAGATGGCGTGAATTTGATGAACGTTATCTCGCCTATTGGTATCACGCGAGAAGGGTCTACGCATCGAAAAGTTATCAAGATATTATAAAAGAAAAGAGGGGTTTTAGAAATCCTATATCTTTCCATACAGAAAAATATTTAAATCGTCTGGGGTTAGATCACAGCGGAAAAATAATAGGGCAATCTTGAAAACAAAATATTTAAAATTAAAAATGGTTTTTATCTCCGGTGTTGGACGAACAGGTACTGGGATCTTACGAAGAGCATTATCAAGACACAATAATATCCTGATACTAAAAAATAATTTACGCTTTTTCATAGATCCAGATGGAATTATACCTTTTTGCAAAATATTATCTTCAAATTGGACTCCTTACCAGTTTGACCAATCAATAAAACGTTTAGAAAAAGTTCTAAAGGGTTTCTCAAGAAAAAATAAAATTATTTTCAATATACAAAACATAATCAGAGCAGTAGGACTAGATAAATTTTTTAATTATAAAATTTTTCCTCGATATTCAAATTTTGATCTTGTTTCATTATGTCCAAAATATCCTGAACTCGTTGACAAGCTCATTGATCAACTAAAACTTTTCGACTTCAAGGGGGAATGGGAGGGAATGCCTTTACTAACAAAGAAAACCCTCTATTTCGGTCACCCAAAGAAAGAAAAGAAAATTACGAAACTTTTCTCTGATTTTATTATTAATGTGCTTGCAAACACCAAAACCAAGAAAGATGTGAAGTGTTTTGTTGACGCAAATATTTGGAACCACCTTCATTTTAATGAAATTATAAAATTTTTTCCAAAGGCAAAATTAATACATATACAAAGAAATCCAATGGATGTAATCGCTTCTCTAATTCATCAAAACTGGTCACCAAAAGATGTCGAACAAGCTGCAAAATTCTATAGAGCAATCATGCAGGAGTGGTGGAAGATGAAATTAATAATTCCTAAAAATAGCTATATGGAGATAAAATTAGAAGACTTAACATCAAAACCTCAAAAAACATTTAAGGATATTTGTAATTTCACATCGCTCCCTTTTGATAAAAAAATCTTAGGCGAGAATCTTTCAAGACCAAATCATGGGCGCTGGAAAAGGGATATTCCCAAGAAATCTATAACGAGTGTAAAGAAAATTCTAAGGTTATGTTTAAAGAAGCAGGACTATAAGTAGATGGAGCTGCGCGGTAAGTTATTCAGTGCGTCCTCTTGCGATCCAATAGACAAAGTACGGGTCGTTTTATTTTCTTCACCCAAAAAAGCTATATCAAAAACTTTCTCGGATAGCGAAGGATATTGGTTTCTAGAAGAACGTAGAAAATATCACCATATTGAATTCTCTAAGCCTGGTTACGTAACAAAAAAGATACGTGGCTCAAATCTTAGCATTATAAGACTGTTAGAAAATAAATTATTTTTGTATCAAAGCAAGGTCTGGTGTAGAGCTGGTGACTATATTACCGCGTATGTAAATTCTTCGAC
>CAYMIQ010000143.1:0-3112 GCA_964390605.1 uncultured Rickettsiales bacterium | reverse complement strand
TTAAAAGTTGTTGCCCACCACAGATTCCTAGAATTGGAATATTTTTCCTTATGGCTTTCCTCGTGATTTCAATCTCAAAATTTGTCCGACCTTCTTTGGGTGTTACTTGGCTGAATCTTTTTTTTTCACCGTAAAGACGAGGATCTATATCAAAGTTACCACCTGTTATTAATAGTCCATCGATTTTTTTTATGTATAGATCACTAAGTTTGGTTTCATGAGGTAATAAAATAGGAGCACCTCCAGAATCGGATACCATTTGGCAGTAGTTCTTTCTTAGTGCGTACCAGGGTTGTTTCGAATATCCACCAGGAGATTCAGAATCTACTGTGATGCCAATTATAGACTGTTTCATGATATAGTTATAAGTGTATATGATTTTTAAATAAATATTTATTTTTTACTATATTCGATACCCATGAAATACATGGATTTAGCAATAAAACAAGCGATAGTCGCCGAGGGTCTGGGGGAAGTTCCTATTGGGTGCATTATTGTTGATACAAAAAAAGATCAGATTCTAGCAGAAGCTGGAAATTCGGTGATATTATCAAAAGATCCAACGGCTCATGCTGAGGTTTGTTGCATTAGGAAGGCTGCTAAAAAGATTCGTCAATATCGTCTCTCTGATGCCGATCTCTATGTTACTTTAGAGCCTTGCGTGATGTGTGCTGCCGCTATATCCGAAGCAAGAATAAAAAATTTATATTTTGGTGCTTATGATCCAAAAAAAGGAGCCGTTGAGAATGGAGTTCGTTTTTTTGACAGCCCCAGTTGTCATCATAAACCTGGAATTTATGGGGGAATTAGTGAATTGCGTTGTCGTAAGATTTTAAAATCATTCTTTAAGAGCTTAAGATAGCCGTTTTGTCTTATTTTTTTTCAATCTCCAGCCGATATCTCTTCTGTAATACATATCTTTCCATTTTATATATCTCATCGCTTTATAAGTTTTTGTTCTCGCTTGCATTATATTCTTGCCTAAGGCAGTTACGCTGAGAACCCTTCCTCCATTTGTTACAAAACACTTATTTTTCTTTTTTGTACCAGAATGGAAAACCATAACACCTTCCTTATTGTCTAGCTTTGCAATACCTATAATTTTTTCCCCTTCTTTATATTTTTTTGGATATCCTTTCGCCGCCATTACGACGCAAAATGAGGATTCTTCTGACCATCGCAAATCAAAGTTTTTAAGACCTTTATCTGTTGCTGCAATTATTGTTGTCAGAAGATCAGATCTGAGTCTTAGCAAAACAGCTTGGCACTCAGGGTCACCAAAGCGAACATTAAATTCTACTAGTTTTGGTTGATTATTTTTGATCATCAATCCAGCATACAAGATGCCCACATACGGAGATCCTTCACTGCGCATCCCATTTATTGTAGGCCAAATAATTTGGTTTAGAATTTTTTGCGTTAGGGATTTATCTACTATAGGGGCTGGAGAATAAGCACCCATTCCTCCTGTATTAGGTCCAGTTTCGCCCTCTCCTATACGTTTATGATCTTGAGCCGACGCAAGAGAGACTATATTTTCTCCATCAGAAATGACAAAGAAACTCGCTTCTTCACCTTGCATAAATTCTTCTATGATAATTTCTTTTCCAGCATTACCAAATTTCTCCTCATCAATCATTGATCGTATTGCTGTATTAGCTTCGTCAGACGTATTTGCAATAATTACTCCTTTGCCGGAAGCCAAGCCATCAGTTTTAATCACTACTGGGAATGAGTAATTAGTAATTTCCTTGGTAGCCTTTTCAGCATTGTTAAATCTTTGATATTTAGCTGTGGGTATTTTATATTTTTTACAAAAATCCTTCATAAACCCTTTTGATCCCTCTAGTTTGGCGGCTGCGGCTACTGGGCCAAAGGCTTTTATCTTTTTTGATTTTAAATTATCAACCAAACCATTAGTTAGAGGAGCCTCTGGGCCAACTACCACTAGATCAATCTTTCTTTTTTTGCAGAAAGCAATGATCTTTTTTGTATCTTCAGCTTTAATTTTCACACATTCTGCCAATTTACTAATGCCGGCATTTCCAGGAGCGCAAAAGATTTTTTCGCACAAAGGAGAGGCTGCAATGGACCACACTAAAGCATGCTCCCTTCCACCAGATCCGATTACGAGTATTTTCATAAAGTTTTTTTAAAAATGATATAATCGTTCTAATATTACAAATTATTATAATAAAAAAAACGATTTACTGATTTTAGATGAAAAACATTACTTTTTTTTGTGCTTTTTTACTTTTTTCTTCAATTTTTTATTTTGAATCCGTCCATTCTCTAGATGTGCAGTTAGAGAGCGAACAGGGTGGTCTGTTGAGGGAAAAAACAATTCCTGGTTCGATGGTCGAATTTAATGGAAAAAATATTAGAATTGATCGAAACGGTAACTTTATTATTGGCTTTTCCCGCAATGCTCCCCCCGATGTAATTCTGAAAATTACCTACCCTGACGGTCAAGTCCAAAAAAGAAAAATAAAAATCTCTCAAAGGGAATATCAGAAACAATATATCGAAGGACTTCCCAAGAAAAAAGTAACACCAAGCGAGAAAGATCTAAGAAAAATTGCTGAAGACAGGAGCCTTATAAGAGGTGCACGCTCTTTAAGCACAAGCACGGATATCTTTCTTGGAGAATTTATTTGGCCACTACGAGGTACAGTTACGGGAGTGTTCGGAAGCCAGCGGATTCTTAATGGAAAAGCAAGGTCTCCTCATTTGGGAATTGATATAGCTGCTGAAGAGGGTACTGCTATTGTTAGTCCGGCTCCCGGGAGAATCGTATTAGTTGAAGAAGACATGTTTCTTAACGGAAAAACCATTATGATTGATCATGGTTTTGGCTTAACTTCTATTTATGCACATTTGAGTGAGATATCGGTCATTAAGGGCGAACTGATAGAAAAAGGAGAAATGATTGGAAAAGTAGGAATGACCGGAAGATCGACAGGAGCTCATTTACATTGGGGTGTTCATTGGTACAATATTGGTTTAGACCCAGGACTTTTGTTAGATGATTTTTGAGAACATTAAAGACCCAGCTAGGTGAATCAATTGGATTATTCTGATTTCAATCAAGATATATTTTCTCAAGATAATT
>CAYMIQ010000142.1:0-3186 GCA_964390605.1 uncultured Rickettsiales bacterium | reverse complement strand
GTATATCCATGCTTGGTGACAAAGTGGCAATAACATCTGATAGTGTATTTGAACCACTACTAAAAAAGCGGGTCAGAACATCATTTCTATTACTACCAATAATAATTTTCCTAATAGGCAAACCAATTAACTTCGCAGCATAACAAGCATAGGCATTACCAAAATTTCCGCTAGGAACACAAAAAGATATACCTCTATCCAAAAGATTTAATTTAGATGCAGCGTGAAAATAGTAAGGAATCTGCCCTATAATCCTTGCCCAATTAATTGAATTTATAGAAGATAGTTTTTTCTCCCTACTCAAATCAATGTCAGAAAATAGTTTCTTAACAAGATTCTGACAATCATCAAAACTACCCTCAATGGCTATATTAAAAACATTCGACGAATTAATTGTTGTCATTTGTTTCCTCTGTATTTCCGTAATCCTTTTATGAGGGTGCAAAATAAAAATATCAATCGTTTCTTTATCTTTACATGCTTCAATTGCCGCAGATCCTGTGTCGCCAGAGGTTGCTCCAAGTATAGTAATATGCTGTTTCTTTTTCTTAAGAAAATAGTCAAAAAGTCTACCTAATAACTGGAGAGCAAAATCTTTAAACGCCAACGAAGGACCGTGAAATAACTCCATCATCCAAAGATTCTCTTCTATCTTAAAAAGTGGAGCGATTTCTTTGTGCCTAAAGGTCTTATAAGAATTATCTATTATTGTTCTAAATAATTTCTTAGGGATCGAGTTACCAACGAATGGTAGTGTAGTTCTGTAGACAATTTCTTGATAAGAACAATTTTGTAGTTCTAAGACTTCTCTTTTCCTAAGGCGAGGCCAATTTTCTGGCAAATAAAGACCGTTATCGGGGGCTAAACCAGTTAGGACAACTTGATCAAAATTTAATTTTGGGGATTTCCCTCTCGTGCTAATATATTTCAATGAATCTTTTTCTTTCACCGACTATCAAAAACTCTATAAAAAATTAAATTAGTTTCTTCTTTCATCTTCTCCTGTCCGATTTTTATATTCTAAATAAATAAAGAGAGCTTTAATATAGCGGAGAAGAACTAATGAACCACAAATAATAAATACAGATAATATAAGTAAATGTACAGCAATCGAAGGTGAGTAAGTAAATTCTAGCCAAATCATTAAACATGCTGACAAAGCTCCCATTATGAGAACAACAAAAGTTATAGGTCCATCACCCTTTTCGTAAGTAGATAAGTTAAGGCCACACTTTGGGCATTTTCGAATTACACTAAGCAAGCCATTAAACAAATGGCTATTCGAACAACGAGGACATCTTAAACCGTACATGTGTACAATTTATTATCTGTTGGAGATATTTGCCTCTTCCTGTACAGAGAAAAAAGTGTACGAAAGGGTAATGGTATTAACATCCTGTAGGTTAGGATCATCCATAATTTCAGGATCTATAAAAAAAGTTAGAGGCATCTCTACTTCCTCAAGAGAAGCAATGGTCTGCTCTTCAAAACAGAAGCACTCGACTTTGTTAAAATATTTTCCAGCCTTGTGTGGGGTGACATTAAAAATAGCTGTCCCGGTATAATCCTGATTGGAGGTATTCTGCGCTGTATAAAACGCAAGACTCTGCTCGCCAACTCGAACGGATATTTCCTTCTGCAATGGCTGAAAAACCCACGGTAAAGAAGGACTGATATCAGCATGAAATCTAACATTCATTAAACGGTCATGAATTCCGTCTGGGATTTTTTGAGTTTCCTGAGTAGTGCCTCCGTAGCCAGTAACCTGACAAAAGATTCTGTAAAGAGGCGCCGATGCAAATGACAAAATTATCATCCCGAAAACAAAGGAAACTAAAATAAAGAAAGTACGTCTATTTTTCTTTTCTAAAGACAATTTCTAACCTCCAAATTGGATAATGCTAATAAAATAAAACAGCAAAACCATAGCAAGCAGGATCATCAAGACTGTATAATTTTTCGCCTTTTGCTTTTTATGCCTATCACTAGTCATAGATATGCCTTCTATAAAATAAACAAAAAGTAATGATCTATTACTAAAGATAAAAAGATTAGAAATAAATATAAAATGGAGTATCCAAAGAGTGACTTTGCGGCACCATCTGAATAGTTAAACCACAGTTTTGAGGTATAAAATATAAACCCAAGATTTAACAAGGCAGAACAAATTCCATAAATCTCACCAAAGTAATTTTGTATATATAGCCATGAAGTCGCGATAATCAAAAGAATTGCATAGAACGTTGTCTGTATCTTGGTCATCTTAATGCCGCTGGTGACAGGCAGCATGGGTACTTGAACCTTCTTGTACTCTCCTTTTCTATATAAAGCCAAGGCCCACGAATGTGGAGGCGTCCATAAAAAAATAATAAGAAATAAAACAATGGGAACGGTGCTAAAGTGAGGATCTACAGCAAACCACCCAATCAAGGGAGGCAGTGCGCCAGAAACACCACCAATAACAATATTTTGTGCAGTTCTTCTCTTTAACCATATTGTATAAACAAAAACGTAATAACAAATTGTAAACAACAGAAGTAGAGCCGATTCGCTATTGACTGCTAGTGCCATAATCATAACCGATAAAGACGCCGTAATAACTCCAAAACCTAATGCATCTGCGGGATCAATGTGTCCCCTGGGGATTGGTCGATTACATGTCCTCGGCATAACAGAGTCGATATCCCTATCAAACCACATATTAATAGCTCCAGCGGCGCCGGCACCTAACGCAATCGATAAAATAGAAACAAAAGCTATAAAGGGGTGTATTGTGCCGGGCGCAAGGATTAAACCAACAAGTGCAGTAAAAACAACAAGAGACATAACCCTGGGTTTCAGGAGAGCAAAATAATCTTGAACACTGGAATCCACGGCCGAAGATTCTGTAAATTTGTCTAATGATTTCGTGGAAGTTTCAGTCACGGTTATTGTTGGAACTGGACGACCCCTTTGTTATGGGCCTGCCCACCAATAAATACATGAGAATAAGAAAAGCCAGACAACATCAACAAAATGCCAATACCAAGCAGCAGCTTCAAAACCAAAGTGATGGTCTGGTCGAAAATGGCCCAACATCCCTCGAATAAAACAAACAATCAAAAACAGGGTACCAATCAGTACATGAACCCCATGAAATCCAGTTGCCATAAAGAAGGTTGACGGGTAAATACCGCCATCACCAGC
>CAYMIQ010000141.1:0-3208 GCA_964390605.1 uncultured Rickettsiales bacterium | reverse complement strand
CAAGTGAATCGCACCACATAATCTCCTGAAATTTTTTTAGTATTTGGAACCGCTTCTAGTAAAGCGTCATTAGGATTTGTTGGCTGCGCTACTTTTTTGCCTAGCTGTTTAAGTGGTGTGTGTTGTTTTTTCATTATTTCAGATAGATGGTATGTCTCCCTTTTGATAGTTTGCAAGAAATTTTTTTTTAAAAGAAGAAAATTGTTTTTTACTAATTGCTGAGCGAATATTGTTCATTAATTCTAGGTAAAATTTTATGTTATGCCAGCTGAGCAAGATTGATCCAAGAATTTCATTGGTTTTTACTAAATGATGCAAATAAGCTCGACTAAAATTTTTAATCGGAGAATCCCATGTTTCTTCTAGGGGTCTAGGATCTCTTGCATGTCGAGAGTTACGAAGATTGATTTCCCCTCGTAGTGAGAAAGCGCGTCCATTTCTACCAAAGCGCGTTGGGAGTACGCAATCAAACATATCGATGCCTAGCTCAACAGCGCACAGTATATCATTTGGTTTTCCAACCCCCATAAGATAACGAGGCTTGTCTTTTGGTAAATATTTTATGATATTTTTGATAACATTTATCATAATGTTATGGGATTCGCCCACAGATAATCCACCAATTGCATAACCGTCAAATCCGAGTCCGTGTAATTTTTTTGCGGATTGTTTTCGAAGATCAGAGTACATTCCACCCTGAACAATACCAAAGATTCCTCGACCTTTTTTTGCCTTATACGATTGAAGAGACCTTTCTGCCCAACGCATAGAAAGTTCCATTGATTGTTTGGCTTTTGATTTGCTAACAGGGTAATGAGTGCATTCATCCAAAACCATGACGATGTCAGATCCAAACCCTATCTGTAGTTCAACGGCATGCTCAGGTGTTAGGAAGTGTTTAGTGCCATCTAGATGGGACTGAAAGGCAATTCCTTTCTCACTAATTTTTGCAAGCTTCGACAATGACCAAACCTGAAATCCTCCAGAGTCTGTCAATATTGGTTTTTTCCAATTCATAAATTTGTGCAATCCTCCAACTTCCTTGATTGCCTCAATTCCAGGCTGCAACATTAGATGGTAAGTGTTAGCAAGCACTGCATCGCCCCCTGAACTTTCAATCATTTCTGGAGTTAATGCCTTGACCGTTCCAAGAGTCCCGACAGGCATAAATACTGGAGTTTTGATTCTGCCATTTTGAGTATTCACAACACCAATCCTTGCTTGTGCAGATTGTCCTTGTAGTTGATAAAATTTTTTATTTGTCATGATTCTTTGCGGTAAATAAGATTCCCATCTCCATAGGAAAAGAATCTGTAGTTTTTTATTTTTGCATATTCGTACGCTTCTTTCATTTTTTTTATTCCCGCGAACGCACAAACCAGGATAAATAAAGTTGATTTGGGTAGGTGGAAATTGGTTAGCAACAAGTCTACGCACTTAAATTTGTATGGCGGCTTTATAAAGATATTCGTTTCACCTAAGAAAGGATGAATTTTTCCAGATGAATCTGTCGCCGTTTCAAGAAGTCTAAGAGATGTGGTTCCCACAGCAATAATTCTTCTACCTTCTTTTTTGGCTTGATTGATCTTCTTTGCTACGTGCTTTGATATATATCCCGTTTCGCCGTGCATTTGATGTTGATTGATGTTTTTGCATCGGATGGGCAAGAAAGTACCAGCGCCCACATGAAGCGTGATCTCTGCAAAATCAATTTTTTTTTCCTTTAATTTTTTTATTAATTGCTTGGTAAAATGTAGGCCCGCGGTGGGTGAGGCGACAGAGCCAAGATTTTTTGCATAGGTTGTCTGGTAGTCAGTCTTGTCTTTGATGTCAGGTTGACGAAACTTTTGGATATAAGGTGGAATAGGCATTCTTCCATATTTGGCAAGCAAACCATCTAACGCTCGATCCGCTACGTTGAACCTTAACATTATCCTGCCATCTGAAATTTTTTTGATTATTTCTGCTGAAAAATCTTTAGCAAAGCGAATCTGATTGCTCGATCGCAGTTTTTTTGCCGGTTTTGCAAGTATTTCCCATTGAGATTGATTTCGTTTTTTTATGAGTGTGATTGTGATTTTTTTTCCATCGACTGTTCCCTGTAATTGCCCCTGAATAACTTTGGTGTTATTGAGAATTATTAGGTCGCTAGGCTGTAAAAGATCAGGCAACTTCTTGAAGTTATAATTTGAGAAGGTATCGGAGATTACCAGTAACTTAGAGCTGTCCCTGGGTTTTTTTGGCCTTTTGGCTATGAATTTTGGGGGTAAAGAAAAGTCGAAATCATCAATTCCCATCTCGTTATCTTTTCTATGGTGCAAACTGTTCGTTGATTATTCGTTCTTCTAAATTATGGTTTGGATCAAAAAGCAATGTTAAAGTGATTTTTTTATTCTCTTGTATTTCTACCTCATCAACATCACGAACCTCAGTAAAATCCGCGACAGCACTGACCGGTCTCTTTGTTTTTTCAAGTACCTGGATTTTGATTATTGATGATGTTGGCAGTAAGGCGCCGCGCCACCTTCTTGGACGAAATGCACTTATTGGGGTGAGGGATAAGATACTACTTTGCAATGGAATTATTGGACCGTGAGCGGAAAAATTATAGGCACTACTTCCTGCAGGCGTTGAAAGCAGCACTCCATCACAAACCAGTTTCGATAATTTTACCGAATTGTTAACCAAGATTCTTAATTTTGCGGATTGACGTGATTCACGAAGAAGGGATACTTCGTTTACTGCTAGTGCACTAATTTTCTTATTGTCGATTGTTTTTGCTTTCATATGCAGGGGATGCAAAATAGTCTTTTTTGCTAATTGGATTCTTTTGGTCAATTTATCGGTTGAAAAGTTATTCATTAAAAAACCCACACTACCGCAATTCATCCCATATATCGGAACCTTCTTATCTATGAATTTATGTAGAGTTTCCAGCATGGTTCCGTCTCCACCAAGTGCGACGATGACCTCAGCTTTTTCAACCTCTGTTTGTTTGTATTTTTTTAATAGTTTCGTTTTTGCGGCCTTTGCTTGTTTTGAATTGCCTGCAAAAAAATAGATTTTTGTAATTTTCTTTTTCACTTAACTACCTCAGCCACCTGTGACATTCATATGTCTCAAAACTGCTGGATCATTTTCTCGACGATTAATTACAAAATCATGGCCCTTAGGTTTTTTACGCATGGCTGATAGGATAGCTTTGGTG
>CAYMIQ010000140.1:0-3209 GCA_964390605.1 uncultured Rickettsiales bacterium | reverse complement strand
CTCATCTTGCGGCGGCTTAACATCACCAAAAAGTTCTGACGTAGATGCTTGATAAAATTTTATCTTTTTTTCAAGCCCCAGAATACGGATTGCCTCTAAAATTCTTAAGGTTCCCAAAGCATCAGTATTCGCGGTATACTCAGGTGTTTCAAAGCTCACTTTAACATGACTCTGCGCTGCCAAGTTATAAATTTCATCTGGCTTAGTTTCCTGTATTATGCGAATAATATTTGCTGAATCCGTCATGTCACCATAATGCATGAAGAATCTTACCCCTTTCTCATGAGGGTCCGAATATAGATGATTTACCCTCTCTGTATTAAAAGAGGATGATCGTCTTTTAATTCCATGAACAACATAATTTTTTTTCAGCAAGAATTCAGCCAGATAAGCTCCGTCCTGACCGGTAACGCCTGTAATTAAAGCAACTTTTCTCTTCATCTAACAACCTTGTGAATCAAGCAAGTACCATTATAATTAAAAAAATAGATTATAGAATTATTTATTTCCCACAACCTGTCCGCATGCCACCCAATAGTTCGGATTAGATTGTAATAGAGTTTTTTTAGCCTTAATAACGTTTTGTTTGTCTGAAAAAATTCCAAAGCAAGTAGCGCCACTGCCCGACATTCTCGATATAAGACATCCTTTCGTTGCACCAATATCTTTGAGAATCTTTTTTATTTCAGGAACATATCGAGTAGCAAGTAAGGTGAGGTCATTATTGGATGTTTTTAAAAATTGAATCAATCCCCTAATGGAAAAAGGCGCACTTCTCATTAAAAGATTTTCTGAATACTGCCTTCCAAAATCATTAAAAATTTTTTTCGTGAGAACCCCTTTACCGGGATTTACCAGTAAAACCCAGATCTTGGGAAAACGCTGGATTATTTTAATTTTTTCGCCAATCCCACTAACAAATGCAGGTTTCGCAGTTAAGCAAATTGGTACATCTGCACCTAAAGATTGCCCTAATTGCATTATTCTCTTCTCCGCAATATTCACTCCCCATAGCTCTAACAATAGTTTTATGGTAGCGGCGGAATCAGCCGATCCACCACCAATACCAGCAGAAATAGGTAAGTTTTTAGTAAGCGTAATCTCTGCGCCTTTTGTGATTCCAGATAGCTTTTGGAGGCCTTTTGCTGCTCTTATAACTGAATTATTATCCCCTGATCTAAGGTGCTTAGCAAAAGGACCCTTAAGATTTAATTTTAGTACTGGTGATTCGGTTGCGCTGACAATGTCAAAGACATCCAAAAAAACAACTAGACTACTAATTAGGTGATAATTATCCCTACGGCGACCAACAACATGTAAACACAAATTAATTTTTGCGGGCGCGGTAATTGAAAAAGGTTGTTTTTTCTCCGTATTGTGCAAGTAACCTCAAAAATATTATTTATTTTTTACAAATTAATTTTTTGTAATTTAGATTGTATTTCGTTCTCAAGTTTAGGGTCTGGTTCGAGTCGTAATGCTCTTAACCATTGAAAATATGCGTCCCTTTTTCTTCCAATCTGGATATACACGCTCCCTAAATGAAAGTTAATGGTTGGGTCCAAAGGGGCTAATTCCACGGCGCGCTCTAATTGTACAACCGCCTCATCCAAATTACCCAAATGAAAATGTGCCCAACCAAGAGAATCAGTAATATACCCATCATCAGGTTGTAGAGCAGTTGCCGTTTTTAACATCTCTAGAGCCTTTTCTAGATGCATGCCCATTTCCACCCAAGAGTAAGCAATGTAATTTATAACCTCTGCTTGATTGGGATCTAACTCTAAGGAACGCATAAAATCATTTTCTGCCCTACCCCACTGTTGAGAGCGCTCATAAGCAATGCCTCTGTGATAAAATAAGGACCAATGCTTTTTTTCCAATGTCACGATACTATCAACCGCTTTACTGTAAGCTTCTATTGATTCTTTATACTGTTTTTCCAGTCGGAAAATATCCCCTAAATTAATGAATGCCTGTGTACGAGTGGATTGCATATTTGCTAATCCATAGAGCTTATCAATAGACTCAGAAGTTCTTCGCAGGTTATAGAGGCAAATTGCTAATCGTAATTCAGCATAAGCATGATAGATTTGATTTCTACTTAATTTGTTATAAAGATTTAACGCCTCGTCATATTTACCATCAGCCTCAAAAAGTTCAGCCATCACAATCAACAGTAGTGGTATTTTCGCATTAAGCTGAGATGTGTAAGTAGAAAAAATTTGAAACATATCGTTCTGATTATTTCCCCTATAAGATACTGCAATGTTAAAAAAGATTTCTCCTATCGCAGCTTTTGGTTTTA
The DNA here is from genome assembly GCA_964390605.1 of uncultured Rickettsiales bacterium. Lineage (GTDB taxonomy): Bacteria > Pseudomonadota > Alphaproteobacteria > UBA8558 > UBA8558 > UBA8558. Next base: position 901 of record CAYMIQ010000140.1, on the reverse strand, counting down.
TACTCTCGTGATTCAAATTTTTAAATGATAGAAAATTAAGTTCCGAATCTAAAATCACGGTATGATGATTCTCGGCCATTGCGCGAAATACCTTCTCCAGAACTTGCTTATTATGACCAACCGAATAGTAGCCAAGCAAAATCTCATAAACCCTCAGCGGCAATGCTTCGCCTGCAGAAAATAAGTTACCTAGCGATATGGAATCAAACTTAATTTTAGCCGCATGTTTGTCGCCAGATGCATCGAGTAAAAGAGCAATGTTCAGGTTTTTTGTTAGAGACTTGCCCTCTTTTTCTACAATATCCTCCAATACTTTCATTGCGCTATCGAAATCTTTTTTCCCGGCAAAAGACCAAGCAGACATTATCTTGCGAGCATTTTCGTTAAAAACTGAATCTTCAATCGAATTGAGTATACGCAATCCATCATTAAATTGATTTTTAGACAAAGCATTCACAAGGAGCGTGATCTCAACTAAGGAATCATTGGGTGTTGCGTATTCTTTAATATCAGTAGCATATTCTAATGCACGCTGAAATTGGCCACTCCTTAAGGATAAAATGTGAAGTTTTTGCAATAATTCCACATTACCTTTATCTGCTTGAATCACTAAATTATAATGTTGAATCGCCTCATCAATTCTTCCTTCTTTCTCCGCCAGCATTCCAGACAAATAATCCCCAAAGTTGGGCTTCTTTTCCTGTGAATTCGCTAAAGAAGAATCACAAATAAATAAAATACCAAAAACCAAAAAAGCTAAGGTTAATAAGGTCTGCAAGGTCGATTTAGGGTTCATGATTTAAATTATAAATAAATTACATTTCTGAATAATTGGGACCCCCGCCTCCTTCTGGCGGAACCCAATTAATATTCTGTAATGGATCTTTTATATCGCAAGTCT
>CAYMIQ010000139.1:0-3210 GCA_964390605.1 uncultured Rickettsiales bacterium | reverse complement strand
AATGGTCATTCCTAAAAGATAGAGCGCCATTATTCCTGCCAAGAAAGATCCTGGTACAGCGATACCTATCTTCAGTGACGAGCGGAAGCCTAAAATAGACACAATGAAAATAATGACTAGCAGCACTGCAAGAATGACACTGTTGGTAAGATCGGTGAGCATATTTCGAATATTCTCAGATTTATCCTGGGTGTAATCGATTTTAATATTGGCCGGCCAGTTCTTTGCTTCCTCTTCCACCAGCTGCTTGACTTCATTTGTGGTTGCGATGATATTTTCTCCGGTTCTTTTGGAGATTTCTATTGCGATTGCGTTGCCCCCTTTCACTCTGGCAAACCCCTCAGGATCCTTGAAATTTTTTCTGACATCCGCGATATCACCGACTGTCACGACCGCATCCCCTTTTACCTGGATGGGCATGGTTAAAATATCGGAAGTATTTTCAAAGATACCCGGAATTTTGACTGCGAAACTCCCCTGATCTTTATCGATGATCCCCGCAGCAACCAACACGTTGCTATTTCCAATCAAGGAGATAATTTTTGAGGCAGATAATCCGTAACTTTCTACCTTTCTTGGATCAATAATAATCTCCACCTGTTCATCTCTGCCCCCGGCGATGTCGGCACGCAACACACTGCTGATAGACTCTATTTTTTCCTTCAGGTCTTTCGTGATTTTCATTAATTGTCTTTCGGGTGCATCGCCAGAAAGATTGACGACTAGTACAGGGAAGAGACTGAGATTGATCTCCCTAACTTTTGGTTCATCCGTATCCTCTGGCAGCTCGCTTTTTGTAATGTCTACCTTTGAACGGATATCATCGATTGCCTTGTCGGGGTTGAATCCAGCATCAAACTCGAGCATGACATACCCCCCACCTAGATAGGCGGCGGATCTCATTTCCTTAACCCCCTCTACAGATTTTAATTCACGCTCCATTGGTTTGACCAGGAGTCTTTCCGAGTCTTCTGGTGAAATGCCCTCATGGTTCATCGATACATAGATGATAGGTACTTGTATGTCGGGAGAAGCTTCTTTAGCAATATTGATAAACGCGAAAGAACCGCTTGATAAAATGACTACAAGAAGGAATAAGATCATGCGTGCATGAGAAACCGCAAATTCAATTATTTTTCTCATTCACCGGATCTCGATACATTGATAGGTTTGACTGGCTGACCTGGCGCGACATACTCTTGTCCCACGGTAATAACAGAAGCTTCTTCCGGTAGGCCAGTGACCCAAAGCCCTCCATTGTCCTCTCCTACAATTTCTATTTTGTGGAATATGACCTCATTTACATCGTTGACCGTTTTGATACCTACTATTCCCTCATCATCTAAACTCAGTAAAGAGGAAGATACGTGATGTGCCGTAATTTCTTGAACTGGGATTATTAATTTTGCGGTCATTCCATCTACCACTTGATTAGAGGAATTCTCTGCTTCTATTTCGATTTGGAATGTCCGGGTCAATTCTTTGGCCGAGGAAGAAATATAGGTAATCTTCCCGCTAACCGACTGTCCATCAGTTAATTTAGCGGTACATTGCCTTCCCAAGGTAATTTTTTGCAAGTCCTTCTCAAGCAGTTCGCCTGTGATTAGGATCGGATCTAAATCTACGAAGACTGCTACCGAATCGCCTGCATTAACATAGTTTCCTATTTCAACTGTTCTTTCCTCCAGTATGCCGTCAAACGGTGCAACAATATTTGTGTGGTCTAAGTTGAGTTGACTACGTTCTAGATTTGCCTTGGCGATCTCCAAGTTTGATTTTGCTTCGGCGAGCTGATTCTCCGATCGAAATTCATTTTCGAACAGTTCCTGGGTTGTATTATATTCCAATCTTCGTTGTTCCAGAACCGCCTTGGCTTCTGATAGTCTTTGTTGACGATCCTCAATATCAATACGTGCTATGGTGGAGCCGTTTGTGAGCGTATCCCCTTTTTTACTGGGCACATTAATAATTTTTCCTGAAACTTGTGCTCTCAGGGTGACCTTGCGAGAAGCTTGAGTCTTCCCGGTAATGGTAATGGTTTGCCCATAACTTTCGGCAACGTGATTAGAAACTCGCACTTCAAAAACCTTTTTTATATTTTCACTATTGGTTTCGATTGGTTGTTCCGTTGGGGTAAGGTTGCCGGATACAATCCATGCTGTTGCCGCAATTAGAATAATGAGTGAAATTTTTCTTGATTTATCCAACTGATCTGTGTCCTTTTTACCTAATTGTCTTGGGGGACCTGGATTCGAACCAGGGCTACTCGGGTCAGAGCCGAGAGTTCTACCGCTAAACTATCCCCCATAAATCTTTGCATTGCCTTTAGCATATGATTTCTTGTTTTTTTAATCAAAGGTAGAGTGTAAGATTCAGTATATCAGCATAAAAGTTACCTACACTACAAGGGCTGATCGATGAATATAAGTAACAAAATGACAAAACCCAAGAGCAAGAAAAAATCCAGCCAGGAGTGGCTCGATCGACAATCAAAAGACCGCTATGTCAAGGATTTAGGAAAATTTGGCTATCGGTCCAGATCTGCGTTTAAACTGAAGCAAATTGACGAGAAATTTCACCTTTTTGCCCCCGGGCAGAAGGTTTTAGACTTAGGATGTTCACCGGGTGGTTGGTCACAGGTGATTGCGAAGAAAGTCAAACCTCAAAAAGACAGCAAATCTAGCATTATAGCTGTCGACAGAACGAAAATGCCCCCCATACCTGGGGTGAACTTCGTCAATATTGATTTAGAGCACGATCTTGCCAGAACAAAAATTAGGGAATATCTGGATGGTTTGGCGGATGTTATTGTCAGTGATATGTCACCCAATACTACCGGAAGTAATAAAACGGATCATTTGCAGATCATGAATCTTTGTGAGCTCGCTTTAGATTTAGCGCTAGAATTCATTAAACCCAGAGGAAGTCTTGTGGTCAAAGTTTTTCACGGAAGCGATGCACCAATCTTTCATCGAAAATTACGCACATTTTTTGGTAACGTGCATTATTTTAAACCCAAGGCTAGTAGAAAGGAATCTCCGGAAATATACCTTATTAATCAGGAGTTTCTCGAGAAAAGATAAAGCTGTTTTTTTATTAAATTACTTGGCAATTCGCTGATAATATGTATTATGAAGCAGCATCCATAAGGAGGATGCATGAAGATACCTGAGGCATTAACTTTCGACGATATTCTGTTGATCCCCGCCG
>CAYMIQ010000138.1:0-3220 GCA_964390605.1 uncultured Rickettsiales bacterium | reverse complement strand
GTGAATAAGACCGATAGCGCAGTGCGCATAACTCATGTGCCTACTGGTATTGTGGCTCAATGTCAGAATAACCGATCCCAGCACAGGAATCGTATACAAGCAATGAATATGCTCAAGGCAAGATTGTTTGATTTAGAACTCAAAAAGAGAGAAGAAAAATCTAGGGAAGAAAGGGACGAGAAGGTAGACATCGCTTGGGGGCATCAAATTAGATCCTACGTTTTGCACCCATATCAAATGGTAAAAGATTTAAGAACCGGAAAGGAAAACTCTAATACGTCAGCAGTTTTGGATGGGGATATCGATGATTTTTTAGAAACCTTTCTGTTAAAGGGTAAATTAAAAAAATAATAAGGAGGGCATTGTATGATTCTTCAGGAAGGAGATCAATTACCAAATCTTACTTTACTTGATCAGGATAGTAAGAAATTTTTATTTTCAAGCCTTCGTGGTAAAAAAGCGATTCTTTATTTTTACCCCAAGGACAGCACCCCAGGATGTACCCGGGAAGCCTGTGATTTTCAGCAATTGCTTGCTAAATTAACAAAAAATAATTGTGTGGTTCTTGGTATTTCAAAAGATACACCCGATTCTCATGTGAAATTTAGATCACGGCAGAAGCTAAAATTTACTTTATTAAGTGACGTGGATGGAGGAGCATGTAAAGTTTTTGGAACATGGGTAAAAAAATCTATGTATGGAAGAAAATTTATGGGTATAGAGCGCTCAACCTTTCTCATTGATGAAGAGGGAAAAATTAGTAAGATTTGGAGAAAGGTGAAAGTTACAGGACATGCCGAAGAGGTGTTTCTGGCTAGCCGAGATATATAAAATATGTTTTTTAAATCTTCAAATTTTTTTGCTAAAGGTACCTTTCTTTTACTTCTTATCTTTGTGTTTTTCTTAGTTAGCCTGGCATTCACGAGCAATAAGTTTGTTTCCCTTACTTTTCTTAAGCCGGTTTTTGAAGAACGCCTTGGTTCTTACAATGAAAATTTGGATGTGCAGCTAGAAAAAATAGAATTAGCGAAGCCATTTCTTTTCAACGCACAAGGGAATTTAAACTTTATCCTCACAGACGTTAGAATTGTCAATAAACAAGGTTCCGACTTAACGAGCATTCCCAAAATATCAATATCACTTAAGTTTTTAGACTTTTTAAGAGGCGATATTGTCTTTACAAGACTGAGAGTAGGGGGCTTAACCACCCATTTTTTATTTTCTAATAAAAAAGGACTGCATAATGAATTTGCGTCTAATTATGAAGAAGATGGACAAAATATCTGGGAAGATGTTTTGAGGCCTATCTTTTTTGCTGGTAGCGCGGAACCTTTCAAAGATTTACATATTTTTGATTCACGCATAACGATTGATAATCTTGACACGCGCGAAACTTTTGAGATCAACGTCAACAAGGCAATTTTTTCAAAAGAAGGTGACGCAAAAAATGGCATGCTTGATTTTTTTGTGACGAATCGAACATCTGTTGCATCTGGCGAGGATATAAATTCTGCGTTTCCTTATGATCTGAAATGTGATTTTACCTTTAATCAGAAAGCAGGTGAGCAATATTTATCCTTAGAGGATTCGGCATGTGAACTGGATCAGGTGAGCTTGAATTTACTCGCTACGGTTGAGTTTAGCGAGGATATTCAATTTGATGGGCAAGTTACAGTCTTAAATTTTAACGCAGAATATCTGAAATCTTTGTGGGGCGAAAAGATAGGAAGTGACTTTGCCAGGGATTGGATCACTTCTAATCTACTACAGGCAGATTTTCCAGAGGTAAAGGTTCAGTTTTCCACAGTATTTTCATCGCACGCACCAGATCATTTTGCATTGATGGATTTAAGCGGCGATTTTATTTATGAGAACCTATCCATTAATTATTTCTCCCCTATGGAGGTCGTTAAAGAGGTTTCTGGTAGCGGAACCTTTACTCGGGATAGGATGGATTTTCAAATCGACACTGGAGCACTCGGATCCCTTGATATGGATGGGGGTAGTGTTTCTTTGATAGAATTAGATACCGACAACGAACATGCTCGCGTAGAAGGGTTGGTTAACGGTGATTTGGAAGAATTACTAAGGATTATTGATGAGGAACCTTTGGGTGCGGCTACGCACTTTGGTATTGACCACAAAAAATCAGATGGTGTTATAAAAGCGGAAATACTTTTTAAGTTCCCGTTAGCGAGAACCACCTCTGTGGAACAGGTGAGTCTTCTTGCGAAGGGGAAAATATCAGATGGTACATTCATTGATTTAATAGAAGGTGAAACTATTTCGAATGGAGATTTGGATCTTGTTGTTGATACAGAAAAATTGAAAATTGCCGGAACTGTGGATCTTTATTCCCAAAAATGGAATCTTGACGGCGAATCACAGTTTTCTAAAGATCCACAATCGTTTTATTTCAGCACTCTTTCTTCGGATAATAATGATTTTTCTTTGAATGTCTTGTTTATGGATAATGGGGGTTATCAACTAGATATTCGTGGGTCTGCGCTTAGCCTAGAGCAATTCTTTGAGGATGACGAGGAGGAGCAAGAAAAGGATACGCTTGACATGATAGTTGATCTGAAAGTGGATCAACTGTGGTTTGGTGAAGAAAACAGGCTCGTGAATGTTTCCGGAAAGGCTATTTCTAAGAATGATATTTGGGATTTGGTAGATCTGGAAGGTTTCTCAGGAGCAGGTGATGATAGTGTTCATTTTGCCATAGAACGGAGTAACGGTGGCCGTAGTTTTTCCTTAGAGGCTAAAAATGCTGGTGATTTTCTTAAATCAATTGACCTTTATGAAAACATGAAGGATGGAAGCTTGATATTTAAGGGGTCTTTTGACGATAACGTTGCGGATCACCCCTTCCTGGGAAACTTGACGATCAAAGATTACCATATTGTTAATGCTCCGCTACTGACTCGACTAGTTAGCATGGCATCTTTTACTGGTATTGTTGATCAGCTTTCCGGTGAGGGGATTAAATTCAAGAAATTTACGACACCTGTTGGTTATCGAAACGATAACATAAAATTAGATAAAGGCAGGGCCTTCGGTAACGCATTAGGGTACACTTTCTCTGGAGAGATTAATCTGAATGATGACAGTTGCAAAATTAATGGAACTCTTGTCCCGGCTTATTCAATCAATAGTCTATTTGAAAAAATTCCAATTATAGGAGATATCCTCGGTGGTGGTAGAGGTGAGGGGCTAATTG
>CAYMIQ010000137.1:0-3224 GCA_964390605.1 uncultured Rickettsiales bacterium | reverse complement strand
AAGTTATACACCTGCAGACAATATCTCTGAACTTACCGCTAGAACCAACGATGAGGGTTGGGATACGGTTTTCTCTTCTTGGTTAGAGGTTAGCCAAATTAACAAAAATGATGCTGTCTTTGTATTTTCGGTAGGAGGAGGAAGTTTGCAAAAAAATATTAGCGCAAATATTGTCAATGCTCTCAAGATCGCAAAGTCACGGAAAGCCTTGATCCTTGGCGTGGTTGGCAGAGATGGCGGTTATACAAAAAAAGTTGGCAATCACGTTTTGATTGTACCCACCGTCGACAAAGATCACATCACCCCACACACTGAAGGATTTCAAGCTGTCGTTTGGCACTGCCTGGTTTCACATCCAAAATTACAAACAGCAGCTATGAAATGGGAAGAAGTTATTCACTCTCCCAAAAAAGCATAGTAATTAATTTTTCCTGAAACTGTATTGATTAAAATTTTACATCTAATTACTGATTTAGATTATGGGGGTGCGGAGAATTTTCTCATCAGCCTAGTGAAGCAAAAGAATATAAGAAAACACAAAACTAAAATTGTTGTTATGACCTCTGGCGGTTTGAGTGTTCAGAGCACGATTAAAGAGGGAATCGATGTTGAAACCCTGGGTCTAAAAAGAGGCGAATTTAATCCACTAAAAGCTATACGACTCATAAAAATTATAAAAAATTTTTCACCAAATATTGTGCAAACTTGGTTGTATCATGCAGATTTATTGGGGAGTCTTTGTATGCCATTCACTAATGTTGACAAATTGGTATGGAATTTTCGTTGCTCTAATATGGATTTATCGCAATATTCTTTTCAGTCACGTATTGTTTTTTACCTTCTTAGGATGCTTGCCAAGGTTCCCGCGTTGATCGTTATTAATTCTCATGATGGGAGAAAATTTCATGAGAAAGTTGGCTTTAGACCGAATGGTTGGAACACCATCCCTAATGGTGTGGATACTAATAAATTTAAATCATTTAAGAGTGCTCGAGAAAAACTATTCACCAAGCTAAATATTCCAAAAGATTCTGTATTAATTGGGAATGTTGGGCGATTTGATCCCATGAAAGATTATAAAACTCTATTCCGGTCATTTGTTTCGATAAAAAAACGATTCAAAAAAGTAAAATTTCTTTTAATAGGAAGGGATCTAAATAGACAAAATAACGCTTTAATGAAAATGATTGATCCACCCCTTCTTAGAGATAATCTATTTCAAGAAACCTCTTTTTTGCCGCCAACTGAAAATATCCATAAGATTATTCCAGGTTTAGATCTTTTTTGCACTTCTTCTGCATTTGGCGAAGGGTGTCCAAATGTTTTGCTAGAAGCTATGTCTTGCTCTGTTCCTTGCGTAGTTACAGATGTGGGAGATTCTAAGGCAATTCTTGGAGATTGTGGTATTGTAGTAAAACCTGGAGATTATAAGACCTTGACTGACGGCATGGAAAAACTTTTAAGAATAGATAAAACCGTTTTGCGCAAGATGTTAAGAAGGGGGAGAAAAAAAATTATTAAACATTTTTCTATCGAATATGCTGAGGGGCAGTATTTAGCTATGTATAAAAAATTGATGAAATCTAAATAAGGTTGAACGGTTCTATGTGTGGGATTACAGGATTTTGGTCACCGGAAGTTTCCTTAAATAAAGGAGAGGCTGAAGATGCCCTGAAAAAAATGGTGCTTTCATTAGAACACCGAGGTCCTGATGCCGGTGGTGTCTGGAGCGATGGACAGGTGGGTTTTGGACATCGCAGACTTTCAGTAATTGATCTAGCTGATAGATCAAACCAACCTTTTTTGAATAATGAATTTAATTTATCGATAACTTTTAATGGTGAAATTTATAATTATTTAGATTTGAGAAACTCCCTAGAGGAAAAGGGGTATAAATTTAAAACTAAGTCAGACACAGAAACTATCCTTTTGGGTTATAAGGAGTGGGGCGCAGGTGTTGTAAGTCTTTTGAGAGGGATGTTTGCGTTCGTTATTTGGGACGGAGAAAAAAAAGAATTATTTATAGCCAGAGATCGCTTAGGAGAAAAACCTTTATATTATTCCTGCTTTGACAATAAATTTCTTTTTGGTTCAGAGTCAAAATCCATTATTGCTTGGAAAAATTTTCCCAGGAAAGTCAATTTTGAAGCAATACATAATTTTTTATCTTTTCAATACTCACCAGTACCAGATACAGCGTTTGATTCTATCCAACAATTTCCGGCTAGCCATTTTGCAATTGTTAAGAAATACGGAAAATTAGAAATGGAAGAATATTGGTCAATACCCGATGTTGATTCTGAAACAAAGCGAACCTCTACGGAGCTAATTTTAAGCACGAAAGAGGCATTAGCAGATGCTGTAAAAACATGCATGGTTTCTGATACTGAGGTAGGAATCTTTCTTTCTGGAGGAATTGATTCAACTACAATCCTCTCATTCATGAATGAGCTTAATCCACGCAAAACACAATCATTTACTATAGGATATGATGACCCAAGGATAGATGAGAGAAAGCATGCAAAAGATGTTGTCGATTTTTTTGATATAGATCATAACGAACTTGTATTAAATCATAGTTCAGTTGATCAATTATCAAAAATTGTTTGGAATTTTGGTGAACCATTTGCTGATCCTGCGGCTTTGCCAATGTATGTTTTGTCACAAGAGGCACGAAAAAAAGTTAAAGTAGTTTTAGCTGGAGATGGAGGGGACGAACTTTTTATAGGATATCCGCGTTATTTTGCTTGCAGGCTGATGGAATTATTTAGTTTTTTGCCCCAATCTTTGAATAAATCTTTTCAATTGATCTCAAAAATAATTCCGAAATCTTATGAGTCCAAAGTGTTGATTAAATATATGAAGAGATTCCTAAATGATCTTGCTTTGGAGAATCATGAAAAATATCTAAATTACGTGTCTTTCTTTAACGATGATGCGCGAGAAGATCTGTACGGTAGCCAGCTTGAAACTTTTTTGGAGAAAAAAACATCTGAGGTGTTGGAGCCTTATTTTGCCAAGAAATCTCGCTTTATGGAAGAGGCCGCCAAATGTGACATGAAAACATATCTTCCAGGTGCTCTTCTTCGAAAAACAGACATGTCGTCAATGGCACATGGTCTGGAGGTCCGATCTCCACTATTGGACTATCGTTTGGTTGAGCATGTCTCTAAAATTCCAGTTAATCAGCGCATTAAAGGCTTTAAAGGAAAAAATTTGTTAAA
>CAYMIQ010000136.1:0-3245 GCA_964390605.1 uncultured Rickettsiales bacterium | reverse complement strand
GCTGATTTGGAATATATTGATACAAAAAGATTGCTTATTGTGCCTATGATGAAAGATGGCGTTGTTAGAGCCTTTCGACATTGATAAATGGCTCCGGCGGCAGGACTCGAACCTGCGACAAGGCGATTAACAGTCGCCTGCTCTACCAACTGAGCTACGCCGGAATAAAAATTGGTATAGCAAAGAATTCATTTTTTTACCATAAGTAGTTTTTTTGTTAATCTAAATCAAAGTACTTTAACAACTTGGAGGCACGGGCCGGAATCGAACCGGCATACGCGGATTTGCAGTCCGCTGCATAAGCCATTCTGCCACCGCGCCTTTATTAGTTGTTTGTTATAGAATGTACATATATTTATTATAACATCTAGAATCAATTAACTAATTTATTTAGAGGTTTGCACTCAGTGGATTTTTTAGATTTACGCAAGAATATGGTGGAAAGTCAAATCAGGACTTGTAAGGTTAGTGACAAACATATTATCCAATCATTCCTTAAAATTCCGAGAGAGTTATTTGCACCTCCTTTGAAACGTGATTCTTGTTACATGGATCGTGAGATTAAAATTGCTCGCAATCGATACTTAATGGAGCCTATGGTGTTTGCGCGATTGGTTCAGGCAAGCAAACTAAGCAGGAAAGATTCTGTTTTAGATATTGCTTGCGGCACAGGCTACTCAACCGCTGTACTCGCTTTGCTCGCCAATGATGTTATAGGATTAGAGCGACGCAGTGATCTTGTAGAAATAGCAGAAAAAAATCTTAGCGATCTGAGCATTGATAACGCAATTACTGTAAAAGGGTCACTCCGAAAAGGTTATCAAGCACAGGCTCCTTATGATGTGATATTTGTAGAAGGTAGCGTTGACTTTGTCCCTAAAGATTTACTTGATCAACTTAATATAGGAGGACGATTGCTAACAATCACGAACTCAAATTTTAAAAATTTCGGACAAGCAGTTCTATATTTAAGAACAAAAACCAGCGTATCAAAAAGATTGTTATTTGAAGCTAATATTGCACGCTTACCTAGTTTTGAGAAAAAAAATACTTTTAAATTTTTCTAGATATAGCTAGTATCATGATATAGGGTACAGTATGTAGTATTATTTAGGTGGGTGTAATAGGATGGATTCAAAAGATGATCATGAAGTGGTATCTGTTAAAGCTGCTTTGGCCGCTATACGCAAAGACAAAGAAGGATTGCGAAACAAAAAAAATTCAACAGAACGTAAATTTCACGTACTGACTAATAAAATTGACCCAGGCGGTAATATCGTTGATTTAGAAAGTGAAAGAGTAACCCAAAAGCCTCCATCCGAAGAAAAAGAAAGTACTAATAGCGAATCATTTTCTAGAATCTTGGAGAAAAATATTGTTGCAAGACTGGATAAAAAGGAAAAAATCGAGGAAATTGTCAATTATTTTCTCCATAAAATCCTTAGCGTTTGGTTGAACAGAACCTTATCCGAATCTCTTAGTCGAATTTTGAGCAAGGATTCTGAATCTCAGGACTCATCAGAAGATAGTTTTGATGGAGTGGTGGGTAAAGGTTTTGTTGATAAAGCTAATGCTGAGGCGGATAAAGACACCATCAGACTAACGAATATTGTGAAAAACGATTTCATATAACTTAGAAGTTAATTTTTTAGAATATTCCAAGATTGATTGTCACTATTAATTAGTGATAGAAGGTTTCATCAATGCTCGATAAGAATTATCAACCAAAAAAAGTTGAACAGAGGATTTATGAAGCTTGGGAAAAATCAGGCGCGTTTTCTCTAGCAAGTCAACCCAAGGGATCTCCCTATTGCATTATGATGCCACCTCCTAATGTTACGGGCAGTTTGCACATGGGTCACGCACTTACTTTTACAATACAAGATATATTGGTTCGCTATCACCGTATGCGTGGCAGGAATACTTTGTGGCAACCTGGCATGGATCATGCGGGCATTGCTACGCAAATGATTGTGCAGAAGGAGCTAGAAAAGAAGGGTATTAAGAAAAGTGACTTAAGTAGAGAGAAGTTTCTAGAAAAAATTTGGGAATGGAAAGAAGATTCTGGAGGCAAGATTCTTAATCAACTTAAATGCTTAGGCGCATCTCCAGATTGGTCGCGTGCACGTTTTACAATGGACGAGGGCTTATCATCAGCTGTGAATAAAGTTTTTGTAGATCTTTATCAAAAGAAATTGATTTATCGCGATAAGCGATTAGTCAACTGGGATCCTAAATTACAGACCGCAATATCTGATTTAGAAGTTGAGCAAAGGGAGCAAAAGGGGAAAATGTGGCACTTCAAATATCCCGTGCATGGACAAAAGGATACTTTTATCGTAGTCGCGACCACAAGACCTGAAACAATGTTAGGCGATACTGCAGTTGCTGTGCATCCAAAAGACAAGCGATACAAATCGTTTGTTGGGAAATTTTGTATATTACCAATAGTGAAACGCAAGGTCCCCATCATTGCGGATGAATATGCGGATCCAGAAAAAGGATCTGGAGCGGTAAAAATTACTCCTGGTCACGACTTTAATGATTTTGAGGTTGGTCGTCGTCATAATTTAGAAATAATTAATATTTTTGATCGATTTGCAAAACTAAACGAAAATGTCCCAAAAAAATTTATTGGGCTGGATCGTTTTAAGGCGAGAGAAAAAATTTTAGCTTTAATTGAAGAGCATGGTTTATTAGAAAAAGATGAAGAAAATCTTATGTTTGTTCCTCACGGTGATCGGTCAGGTGCCATTGTTGAGCCATGGCTTACAGATCAATGGTTTGTGAATGCAAAAAAATTGTCCAAAGCTGCAGTTTCTGCTGTGAAAAATGGGGATTTAAAATTTGTTCCAAAGAATTGGGAAAAAACTTTTTTTGAATGGATGGATAATATTCAGCCTTGGTGTATTTCGAGGCAAATTTGGTGGGGTCATCAGATTCCGGCTTGGTATGGACCTGATGGCAAGGTATTCGTAGCCTTAAATGAAAAAACTGCCCTTGAGGAAGCGGAGAAAATCTATAAGAAAAAAATTAACTTAAATCGCGAAAGTGATGTCTTGGATACCTGGTTTTCATCGTCATTATGGCCATTCTCCACTCTTGGATGGCCAGATAAAACAGATGATTTAAATAAATATTACCCCACAAATGTTTTGGTTACAGGATTTGATATCATCTTTTTTTGGGTTGCGAGAATGCTCATGATGGGGCTGCATGTAATGAAAAAAGTACCTTTTCGAGAA
>CAYMIQ010000135.1:0-3262 GCA_964390605.1 uncultured Rickettsiales bacterium | reverse complement strand
GAACTTCTAGTGAAATACGAAATCCTGATGGAAGTATTATTTTTGAACTAAAAGACTTTGAGGTTCCCTCAAACTGGTCGCAAGTATCCTGCGATATTTTGGCACAAAAGTACTTTCGAAAAGCAGGTGTTCCTGAAAAGAAAGAATCGGTCCATGAAAGTGGCGTTCCTAACTGGCTATGTTGCAAAAGAGCAGTTAAGAAGTCTAAGTTACGGGGAGAAAACAGTGCCAAGGAAGTTTTTGAGAGACTGGCCGGTACCTGGACTTATTGGGGCTGGAAAGCTGGCTACTTTAGTAGCGAAGAAGATGCCAAAGCATATTTTGACGAAATGCAGCATATGGTGTGCACACAAATGGCAGCACCAAATTCACCTCAATGGTTTAACACTGGATTGCACTGGGCCTATGGTATAGATGGCCCATCGCAAGGTCACTACTACGTCGACTACAAGACAAAGAATTTAGTAACCTCAGAGTCTTCTTACAAACACCCTCAACCCCACGCCTGTTTCATCCAAAGCATACATGATGATCTAGTGAATGATGGTGGAATAATGGATTTGTGGGTCAGGGAGGCAAGACTATTTAAGTATGGATCGGGAACTGGAACTAACTTTTCCAATTTACGGGGAGAAGGAGAAACATTATCTGGTGGGGGAAATTCGTCTGGACTGATGAGTTTTTTGAGAATTGGAGATCGAGCAGCGGGTGCTATCAAGTCCGGTGGAACAACGCGAAGAGCAGCTAAAATGGTCTGCGTCGATGTCGATCATCCAGATATCGAGTCGTTTATTAATTGGAAAGTAAAAGAAGAACAGAAGGTGTCTTCGCTAGTTGCAGGGTCAATGGCAACAAATAGACATCTCAATTTAATTATGAAGGCTTGTGGAAAAAAAGATCTAGATAAGAAAAAAAGATTCGATCCTAAAGAAAATCCCGAACTAAGAAATTCAATTATTGCTGCAAAGGAAGCGTTTATTCCTGATAACTACATACACAGGACCATACAATTCGCAAAACAAGGCTTCACCGAGATGCAATTTCCCACCTATAATGTAGACTGGGACTCCGAAGCCTACATGACTGTTTCTGGGCAAAACTCAAATAATTCGATTCGTCTTACTGATGACTTCATCTCGAAAGTTCTGAAAAAGGAAAAATGGAATCTGGTCAACAGAACAAACAACAAGGTGCACAAAACGGTAGATGCAAATGATTTATGGGAGCAAATGAACTATGCTGCGTGGTCTTGCGCTGACCCCGGTATACAATTTGATACTACTATAAATGATTGGCATACATGTCCAAATTCTGGAAGAATTAATGCGTCAAATCCTTGCTCCGAATATATGTTTTTAGATAATACCGCATGCAACCTTGCGTCCATCAATTTAATAAAATTCCTTACAGATGGTGGTGAATTTGATATTGAAAAGTTTCAACACGCAGTAAGACTCTGGACGATAACCCTCGAAATATCCGTATTAATGGCACAGTTTCCATCAAAGGAAATAGCTAAGCTATCTTATGATTTTCGGACTCTTGGTCTTGGATTCGCCAATATAGGGGGTTTATTAATGGCCACTGGTAAGCCCTATGATAGCAAGGAAGGTCGTGCTATTTGTGCCGCAATTAGCAGCCTAATGTCCGGTATTTCGTACAAAACCTCTGCAGAAATGGCGAAGGAATTTCAGCCTTTTGCCCAATATAAAAAGAATGAAAAAGAAATGCTTAGGGTTATCAAAAACCATAGACTTGCTGCCCAAGGGGCTACGAAAGGCTACGATCAACTATCAACATCACCAGTGCCCTTAAAAGTAAACGAATGTCCTTTTGATGGGCTTGCGGAATCGGCAATACAATCTTGGGACCAAGCTTATGAATTAGGGAGAAAATATGGATTTAGAAATGCTCAAGTCACTGTTATAGCCCCAACAGGAACAATAGGTTTAATCATGGATTGCGATACCACTGGCATCGAGCCCGACTTTGCCATTACAAAATTCAAGAAACTTGCTGGTGGTGGTTATTTCAAAATTATCAACAAAACCGTACCTCAAGCGCTAAAGGTGCTGGGGTACACAGAAAAAGAGATCAAGGATATATCTCTCTATGTATTAGGAAATGGAACTCTCGAAAATTCACCAACTATTAGTTTTGAAAAGCTAAGAAAAAAAGGCTTCCAAGAAAAACAAATAATAATGCTGAAAGAATCCTTAAAGAGTGCGTTCGATATAAAGTTTGTTTTTAATCAATGGACTCTAGGCAAAGATTTCTGCAAAAAGAACTTGGGTTTTGATGAATCTCAAATAAACGATCCAAAATTTGACATGCTAGATGACTTGGGCTTCTCAAAAGAGGATATAAGTCGCGCTAATCTCTACTGTTGTGGTGCAATGACCTTGGAAGGTGCGCCTCATATTAAAGATAAAGACCTTCCTGTCTTCGACTGTGCTAACCCGTGTGGAAAAAATGGAAAAAGATTTTTATCAGTCGAGAGTCATATCCGCATGATGGCAGCTTGCCAGCCATTTATTTCGGGTGCCATCTCAAAGACGATCAATATGCCAAATACATCTACAATTGAAGATTGTAAAAGATCAGCACTACTATCATGGAAGTTAGGGCTAAAGGCCAACGCTCTTTATAGGGACGGGTCTAAACTTTCACAACCTCTAAGTTCATCCTCTTCGAGTTTTGACGATATTGCTCCTGAAGAAGAAGCTGAGGAAATAAAACAAAAAGAAACCGCAAGAATAGTTGAAAGAGTCATAGAGAGGGTGTCCGCTGAAAGACGGAAACTTCCGGGAAGACGAAAAGGATATACACAAAAAGCAGTCGTAGGTGGGCACAAGGTTTACCTTCGCACTGGAGAATATGAAAATGGATCTATAGGGGAAATCTTCCTTGATATGCATAAGGAAGGTGCAGCATTCCGAAGTCTAATGAATAATTTTGCAATCGCGATCTCCATTGGACTCCAATATGGCGTCCCTTTGGAAGAGTTTGTTGAGGCATACACATTTACAAGATTTGAGCCCGCGGGCCCTGTAGAGGGCAATGATACAATCAAAATGGCTACATCTGTATTGGACTATATTTTCCGTGAACTTGCAATTTCTTACCTAGGCCGTGATGACCTAGCACACGCAGAGCCAGCTGACGTACTTCCGGATAGTCTTGGAGATGGGAAAAATAAGAAAGATAAGAATGTTGAGGTAACGGCCAAACAATACAATGTTGCTTTAAGCGCCGTTAAGAA
>CAYMIQ010000134.1:0-3284 GCA_964390605.1 uncultured Rickettsiales bacterium | reverse complement strand
TGTAGTTGTGATAAATCGTAGGCTACTTTGTCTCCTATTATATCTGGCCTAGTTGCTAAGGATTGTCCTAGTTTTATGAAGCTGGGCCCTAGTTTTATAAAGGAGCGACAAAGTTTTTCGCCCGGTGTTAAACGTTGGTATCTTTGGGATGAGAGAAAAAATATTATTCTTGCATACCAGTATACAATGGAAGGTAATTTGATTCTCTTGACACAAAATAATACGCCAAAAATTGCGAGAGAATTTATTATTCTAAATAATTTCAGTATATTGCGAATTTCTTTATACATATTAAATCTTCCAAGCGTAGTAGAGTACAACAATTCCAGAAAAAAGATTTATAAAATTCCCTTTTCTGAATCCACATTTTTCGATTACCCTAAATAAATTTTTCTGATGAGGAAATTCATCTATACTATTTATTAGATATTCATATGCGCCTCTATTGCCGGTTACTAATTTTCCGAGATTCGGAATAAATTTTTTAGAATAAGTAGAATATATTTTTTCAATTAACGCGGAGTTAACTTTCCCAAACTCTAAACATAAAAATTTCCCCCCAGGCTTCATGACTCTGTATGCTTCTTTAAGGGCAGAGTTAATGTTTGTGACATTTCTTAAGCCAAAAGCAACAGTGTAAGCGTCAACTGTGTTGCTCGTAATAGGAAGATCCTCTGCATTTGCACATACACAATCAAAGATATCATTTGGCAATCCTTTACTTCTTGCCATGTCTAGCATGTTAATATTTATGTCGCACAAGGTTAATTTGGATCCTTGTAATAAATTTTTATTTCTTTCAAAAAAAGAGAAAGCAATATCACCGGTACCACAGGCCATATCGAGAAGATGAAAATTTTTTTTTGGTACAATGTGATTTACCATTACCTGCTTCCAGAATCTCTGAAAACCAAATGTCATTAGGTCATTCATGAGATCATACTTTCCCGCAATATGAGAGAAAATTTGATTCACTTTTTCTTGTCTTGATCTTCTGTTGTCCAACAATAACCCCTATTAATTGCGTTTGTAGATCTAAATATTTTTATAAAATAATAAAAAGTATACTATATTCTAATTTACTATGCCCGAATTACCAGAAGTCGAAACAATATGTAATGGCCTTAAGCGTAACGTGACGGGATCTATTATAAATCATGTAGTATTAAAAACAAAAAAATTACGCTACAAGATACATACTCATCGTATTAGAAAAATTTTAAATCATAAGATCCAACTTATTGCGAGAAAAGGGAAATATATTTTATTTTTTCTTAGCGGTGATTTAGTTCTATTGTTTCATATGGGGATGTCAGGTAGCTTCAGGACGCATGATTTGAACTCTATAAGAAAAAAGCATGACCATATTCTTTTTACTTTGATGGACAAAAAAAAGGAAAAAAAAATTTTAGTCTTTAATGATCCTAGGAAATTTGGTTGTTTTGTTATATTGAGAAATAAAGAGATACCTTCTTGCAAACTTTTAGCTCACCTTGGTCCTGATCCTTTGGTAGATAAATTTAATGGAAAGATTTTGTTTAATATTCTAAAGGATAGCAGATCTCTTATAAAAACTATACTTATGAATCAGAGTAAAATTTCCGGTATGGGTAATATATATGCGTGTGAGGCATTGTTTGATTCTGGCATCTCTCCCGCGAGAATCGCAATTGATGTAAAAATATTTGAAGCAAAAAAACTGGCTGTCTCAATAAAGAAAGTTTTGACTCGTGCCATAAAGAGCGGCGGATCCTCTTTGGTAAACTATAGGGATGTGGATGGAAAAATGGGTTATTTTCAAAATAAATTTAGTGTTTATAATAGAGAGGGTGAGGAGTGCAGGGTTTGTTCCAAAAAATTTATAAAAAATAGCAAAATTTTGAGAATCAAAACTTTAGGTAGATCGACTTATTTTTGCCCAACTTGTCAGTTATGAAATGTTCATTAAGATGATTAGAATTTTTTCCATTGCTGTGTTTTTTCTTTTGTTCCCTATTACAATATTCATGGGTGGTGTTCAGGGAAATGAGAATGATCGATCTTTTTTTGTCCCAGGATTCGAAGATATACCTCTAATGCAGGATCTAGAAGGGGGTAAGTTTGAAACAAGTTTTTTTGATTCACCTTATGGGAGAGTTGTGGAATCAACTGTGATAGTTAATGCTTTGGCTAAGGACATAAAAAAATTTTATGATTTAACCCTTCCTCAACTTGGCTGGGTAGAATTTAAGAAGAATTATTTTTTGCGTGAACAAGAAATATTAAATCTTCAAGTAGAAAAGATTGAAAAATCAGACTTGGTGTTGGTGAAATTTTTTCTCAGTCCAAAAGGTCAGTAGCAATATTTGATCAATTTATTGATATTTTAAACCGATGAGATTATAAGACTACATTCAATTATATTAATGTTTTTAATTTTATAATGGCAAATTTAAAATCTGCGAAAAAAAGAATTAGACAAACAGCTAGGAAAACTGGTTACAACAGAGTATCAATCTCAAAAATTCGGGGATCTATTAAGAAAACCGAGCTATTGATAACTGGTAGCAAGAAAGAAGAAGCTAAGACAAGTTTTAGTAAGCTCCAATCAGCAATATCTAAGGGTGTGAAGAAAGGCGTCATGAAGAGAGGGACAGCTTCTCGTAAAATTTCCAGGCTATCCGCAAAAATTAAGGCAATAAAATAATTTATTTACTTTTGTAAATTTACTATCTTTTTCTTTTGATTTTCGCTATTTGATGCTGACTCTTAAGCGCTGACGTTAGAAATCATCTATAGTCCTTGCCATGAATCGTGTTGAAAAAAGGACTCAACTATGTATATGTATATACTTTCATTTGTTTAGTTGTTCTGGGGAGGTTTATTTGACATCAAGTGATTACGCTGGCGATATCTCGCCTGTCGAGGCTTGGGAAATGCTTAAAAATTCCAAGAGCTCAAAGCTTGTTGATGTCAGAACTGATTCAGAATGGGCTTTTGTCGGTATGCCGGATTTATCTAGCTTGCAAAAGGAGCTCATATCTGTTTCTTGGCAACTATTTCCTAATATGCAGGAGAACCCGGAATTTGTACAAAAGCTTCGTGATTCAGGAATTGGTGAGAAGGATCAATTAATGTTTATTTGCAGATCTGGAGGGAGGTCAAGAATGGCGGCAATTGAAATGACGAGCCATGGTTTTAAGAATTGTTTTAATGTTTCTGGTGGATTTGAGGGTGATCATAATGAAGAAGGTCATCGCGGAACGGTAGATGGATGGAAGTTTTCTAAATTACCATGGAAGCAG
>CAYMIQ010000133.1:0-3298 GCA_964390605.1 uncultured Rickettsiales bacterium | reverse complement strand
ATATTATTGTTATATGCAAGATCAATGAATCGCTCCTCTAGACTCTTTTCTATTACAGTCCCATGTATGAGTAACTCCATATAGAAGCGGTTTTTAAAAAAATCTGATAAATTTTTTGTTAAATTCGTAGCTTCATTAGACATATTCTTTGACAATAAAGCACCGATGGGTCCCTCAGGGCCCCCGCTAAGCGCAATAAGTCCAGAATTGTATTTCTCCAAATCATCTAAACTGATATCGAGGTGATGGCTAGATCCGGAGGATAAATAAGAATCTGTAATGACCTTAGAAAGATTTTTATAACCGATCTCATTTTGCACCAATAAAACAAGCTTGCTTGTGTTGTCGTTATGTATATCAGGCAAATCTTTTATAGGATTTTGCAGAGCAACCTGACATCCAATAATTGGCTGTATTCCTGCTTTACGTGTAATTTCTGAAAATTCTAAAGCCCCAAATAGATTAAATGTGTCTGTGATCGCAACAGCAGGCATTTTGTCTTTGACACAAAGATCTGCTAACTCATGAATCCTAATCGCACCTTCTGCTAATGAGTAAGGAGAGTGCACTCTGAGATGAACAAAATTTCCGTGACTCATATACAAATAGTAATTTTTATTTCTTAAGAAGCCCCCCAGCACCTAAAGATAGTCTCGTATCCATTCTTTCTGCTAAACCAGGATTATGTGTAGCGATCAGTGCTGATATACCGCTCTCCTTTATTATATTCAGTATTTCATCAAATACAATATCCGCAGTTTTTTGGTCTAAATTTCCCGTAGGTTCATCAGCTAATAAAATCTTAGGTTGATTGATGATGGCTCTTGCTATAGCCACTCGTTGTTGTTCACCACCAGATAATTCAGCAGGTCTGTTATCGAATCGGTGAGAAAGGTGCATTTTCTGCAACAATCCTCTCGCCTCTTCAAATGCCTCTGATTTCTTTTTACCATTAATCAAAAGAGGAAGAGCGACATTTTCTAAGGCAGAAAATTCTGACAGTAAATGATGAAACTGGTAAATAAATCCTATTTGCTCGCCCCTTATGTTCGATTTGTGAGAATCGGAAATATCCTTACAAGAAATTCTATTTATTACCACATCCCCTCTAGTCGCGGTCTCGAGCAAGCCTGCTATTTGCAGCAATGTTGACTTTCCTACCCCAGACGGACCCTCTAGTGCAATCATCTCCCCATCTCTGATCTTTAAATTAATATTCTTCAATACATCAATCTTTCTCTCTCCTTGAAGGAAGGAGTGCGATAAAGAGTGTATTTCGAGTATATTATTTTTGTCCATAAAACTATTCGTAACGCAATGATTCCACTGGATCTAGACACGACGCACGCCAAGATGGATATAGTGTAGCAGAAAGAGACAATAGCAAAGAGATGCCCGTTACCATCAAGACTTCAGTTGAATCAATTTTTGCAGGCAAGTGTGTAAGGAAATATATTTCCGGAGAAAAGACTTCGTTACCTACCAATTTTTCAACGAATCTTTGTATGCTTACAATATTCTGACAAAAAAGAATGCCAAAAATAAAGCCCAATACTGTCCCAGTTACCCCTATTGTCGATCCTGTAATAAAAAATATTTTTAATATGTCTGGTTTTTTTGCACCAAGAGTGCGCAGTATCGCAATGTCCTTAGATTTATTTTTTACAAGCATGGTCATGCTCGAAATAATATTAAAAGCAGCAACCAAAATTATTAAGAGCAAAATAATAAACATTACATTTCTCTCAACTTGCAACGCATTGAAGAAGCTTGAGTTTTTTTGCTGCCATCCAATAACCCTGAATTCGTTGCCCAACAATTCTATTACATCACGTCTAATACGTGACACATCATTAGGGTTTGATAAAAATATCTCAACTGAACTGGCAGAATTGGGAAATTTGAAAAAATTCTGAGCAGTATTCATAGGTATATAAATGAAGCTACTATCGTATTCATGCATACCTACATTGAATATCCCTGTAATTTTGAAGGATTTCACTCTAGGTAAATTGCCAAAGGCGGTAGACGTAGTTTTGGTAGAGATTAATGTCACAATGTTCCCAATATCAACTTTGAGTTTTCTGGCAAGCCTTTGCCCAATAATAACGCCCGCCGAGTCATCCTTTGTGTATATTTCTCCAGAAACAATGTTTGCAACCAGCAATGATCTGGTTGCCAAATTGGTACTCGTCAAACCCTGAGCTAATGCACCAAACGAAACTCCGTGAGCAGAGATCATAACTTGACTCTCAATAATAGGAGATGCTTTGCGCACTCCAGATATTGCTCTAATTTCTCTGGCTACACTGTCAGGATTCTCGATGACGTCATGACTTGAATATACATTCATATGACCATTGACTCCCAAGATCCTAGTTAATAGTTCATCTTTGAACCCGTTCATGACTGAAAGAACTATAA
The DNA here is from genome assembly GCA_964390605.1 of uncultured Rickettsiales bacterium. Lineage (GTDB taxonomy): Bacteria > Pseudomonadota > Alphaproteobacteria > UBA8558 > UBA8558 > UBA8558. Next base: position 874 of record CAYMIQ010000133.1, on the reverse strand, counting down.
TTAGAGTAGCAACACCTAATGCTATCCCCAGGAAAGAAAAAAGAGCTATTAACGAAACAAAGCCCTCCTTTTTCTTAGGCCTTAGGTAGCGAAATGCAAGCATCAATCTAAAAGTCGAAAACATATCTATTTTGAGATTACATCAAGCGCTGAGTCCAAGGATAGCTCTTGTTTTTGGCTCTCAGATCTTCTTTTTAATTCAACATTATTATTTGATAACGTTTTTTTACCAACGATTAACTGCCAAGGTAGTCCAATTAAATCCATGTTTGCAAATTTAACTCCGGCCCTCTGCTCGCTATCATCGTATAAAACTTCAATTTTTCTTTCTTGTAATTTTCCATAAATGGAATCGGCCATCTTTGTAACTTTTTTATCTGATGGATCAAGATTTATTAGTCCTATTTGAAAAGGAGAAACATTTTCTGGCCAAACAATCCCTGCATCATCATGATTAACTTCAATGATAGCTGCGGGTAATCTTGAAACTCCTATACCATAAGACCCCATTTCTACAGTCACAGGGCTCCCTTTATTACTATCAACAACAAGCTTCATTGGTTCAGAATATTTTTTCCCAAAATAAAAAATATGACCAACTTCTATTCCTTTTGCTGTCTTTAGCCTCTCTTTAGGAACTGAGCATTCCTTTGAATTATGCTTACCCTCATCGGCTGCATAAATCTTTAGGAGTCGTGAAGAGCTCTCTTTTTTTGAATGATCTATGTCATCAAAATCTGAATCGTAATAGATAACGCTCTCGCCAACATCACATAGGATATGAAATTCATGACTCAGATCGCCACCAATCGCGCCAGGATCAGCCTGAACTGGGATCGTTTTGAGTTGCAGTTTGCTAAAAATTTTAAGATAT
>CAYMIQ010000132.1:0-3319 GCA_964390605.1 uncultured Rickettsiales bacterium | reverse complement strand
TAACTTTATTAATGTTCCTCATTATTCTTCTTAATGCCGAGATTTTTCTTGAGAAGTATCTTGCTTATTTGACTTTGCTATAGTGATTGTTTGGCAAATATTTCTTACAATAGTTTCAGGCGCCCCATTCGAATCTATGGTAATGTCAGCTTGCTTATAGAATGGATAGCGGTTTTTTACCAACTCTTGCATCTTTTCTTTGATATCAACATCATTTAGCAATGGTCTGTTTTTAGCGTATTTGACTCTTCTAATCAAATTTTTGGTTGCAACCTTTAGCCAAATAGAAATGCTCTTTTTTAGAATAATTCTCCTTGTATTAGTGTTAGCGAACGCACCTCCGCCTGTGGCTATTATCTTTGGTTGAGAATCTAAGAACTGTAACAAAACTTTACCCTCTAGCTTTCTGAATATGTTCTCAGTATTCTCACTAAATATCTTTTTAATCGTTCTTTTTTCTATTTTTTCTATTTCTCTATCGAGATCCACAAAAGGCAAGAGTATTTTTTTAGACAGCAGTTTACCTATTAGAGTTTTACCGGACCCCATCATGCCAACCAGCGTAATTGGTCGCGTTAAATTAAGAATGTTATTTTTCTTCATTTTAGTTTAAATTTGGTGGTCAGTGTACGAAGCAACTAGTAATATCTATCAAGAACAAAATAAAGAGATAAAAATTGTCTTATTATTACCATATTCTAATATTACATTCTTGTTTTACTTATTTTAATCTATTTTTTTAAAATTGCTTGATGAAAAAAGTTACTGTTTTTTTAGTTGTTTTTTTAATTTTACTTTTTACTGCTTCGATCATTTTTCTCACAGTTTGGGAAATCCCAGCTCCGGAAAAGAGGATAGAAGTAATTCTAAAAGAGAAGGATTTCTTAGAATAGAAACAAATGAAGAGATTGCTTAAAGAATCAAAATTAGCACTTTCCTTAGTTTTGGCTTCAATGTTTTTGAGCATTTATGTCCCTGTAGCTCTGGCCGAGGATAATCGTATATTAGTTGATGATTTAGAAGATATAGGAATTGAGTCTACGGGAATTATAGATGATGAACAGGGCGGACTAGGCATAAACCTTTGGAATGGTACTCATAGAGAATTGGTAGTTAATCTTTTGGGTTTGCTGCCGGACAGATACCCCTCTCTAGTTTTAAAGAATTTATCTACTCGTTTGTTACTAACTAATGCCATTGCACCTATAAAATCTGGTATTGGGAAAAATAATACGGATGCTGACTTGAATTATCTGAGAGCTTCTCAACTTTTTGGTATGGGTGAGGTAGAGTTAGCTTTGGAGTTTTCAAATCTAGCCCTTCCCAGGTCGGAAAATCAGTTATTTTCTATATTATATTTAGATAGTCTATTTTTGGTAAATGATCTTCACAGAGCCTGCAGTGTAGTGGATCAATTGTCTTTAAAATTAGAGAATCCATATTTAAAAAAATCCCTAGTTTTTTGTCAGATTATTGAGGGTGAGAATGATTTAGCTAGATTGGGGGTTGAGCTTTTAAGAGAAAATGATGAGGATGTGGATTTTTTCAATATCGCTGAACTTTTGCTCAGTAAAGAATCTAAGGAAATTGATCTAAACGGTCATTTAAGTCCCTTAAAGTTTTCCATGATGCGTGCCGGGAATATCCCAATAACCCTCAACAATTTGCCAGACTCTAAGCTTTCTATGCTTAAAATGATTCCGATGAGTCCTAATGTTAGCTTGCAGGATCGTGTCATGGCTGCAGAAAAGGCAGCAATATCTGGCGCACTTCCCCCAGAAGAATTATTAGAAGTTTATAGCGGAATTGAATTTACAGATGATGATTTCATGAATGTATCGGCCATTGCGGAAAATAGGAATGATTATAGAAATAAGGCAATTTTGCTAATGGCTGCAAAGTATAACGAATCAATAATGGCTAAAGCAGAAATATTATCCTCATTCTTCTCAAAAGCACGAAACGAGGGGTTTTATCTATTGTCTTCGCGGCTGTCTAAGTCGGAACTAGTCAAAATAGAACCATCGACAGATTTAATCTGGTTTGCAGATCAGGCTTTTAGTGCACTCTTAGTGAGTGGCGAGAATGAAGAGGCTGCTAGGTGGTTAAGATTCTTAGAAAATAATTTAAGTGATCCTGTTGCGTATCGATCCTTTTTAAAAATTTGGCCTTTAGCAAAAATTAGCGGAAATAAAGATTTATATGTAGATAGTGCGCTTTTGCAACCATGGATAGAATTTACCTTGAACCTGTCATCGACAGAGTCAGACAGCGCAGGTGAACAAAATAAAAATCAAAAATTGTCTAGAAACATTAACCTTGTTTTAGTTTTGCTCGATGCTTTGGGGGAAAGTGCGGAAGAAGAATTATGGCATATTCTTTTTAGAGATTTTCAGATGCAGAAACCTGATTTATATCAACAAGAGTCTTCCCCTAACATAGGAATCATTAATTCACTTAGAAAATCAGCACAAAACTCTAGGGTGGGGGAGACGGTTCTTTTTGCTATTTTATCTTCCGGAAGTGGAGATCTCGATACTTTAAATCAATATGCTGTTGCAGAGTTGATTTATAGCTTAGTTTTGATCGGACTTGATTTAGATGCACGAAAACTAGCTATAGAAATTGCCGCACAGTCTGGTGTTTGATTGATTATGGTTTTAGATAAAAAGCAGTTAACATCAGACACAGAATTAATAGAAAATTTTATTGATGTGTTAACTGTTGAGAGGGGGCTTTCAACTAATACTGTATCTGCATATCGAAATGATATTCAGGAAATAAGTAATTTTTTGAGAACTCGTGCTAGTGGTTTATTGGACGCACATGCAAAGGACATCAGATCTTTTATCCTCCAATTACACTCCAGATGCGTTTCTTCTAAAACGATTGCAAGAAAAACCTCATCAATAAAGCAATTTTTTAGATTTTTGGTTTCAGAAAACATCAAAATTAAAAATCCTAGCTCAAACCTAGAGAGTCCGAAAGGAGAGAGTAAAATACCAAATATTCTTTCTGAAAGTGAGGTGTGTGTTCTTTTGGATACAAGCATGAGGAACAAGAGCCCGGCAGGCAGAAGGTTGTATTGTTTGCTTGAAATTCTTTATGCTACTGGTATGAGGGTGTCTGAGCTCGTAAAGCTTCCTCTATCTTCTCTGGGCAAGGATTATGCGCATATTATTGTAAAAGGTAAGGGGGAACGAGAGCGATTTGTTCCTTTAAATAATAGTGCAAAAGCAGCAATACGTGATTATTTAGGAGTGAGGGATCAGTTCTTATTGGCATCTAAAAACAAGACGCCTCTCGCAAGCTTGCAACT
>CAYMIQ010000131.1:0-3321 GCA_964390605.1 uncultured Rickettsiales bacterium | reverse complement strand
TCCGTATTTGGTACGTTGTGAGACCAATGTGATGCTAGTCCTATTAAATCGTTTCCGTCGGCACCAATTCCATGCATCAAAATAACGAGATTTTTTGGGTTGCCTCCGTTTTTTGCCTTAATAGATGGTCCGGATAATTTTTTTGTATTCATAATTGTAATTATTTAAAAATTTATTAGATTAAAATCTTCGATTAATTTCAGAAAAAAATTGATTTATATACCGTTCTTGTTTTTCGAATAAGATTCCTTTTCTAATTAAAAAATCCAGTACAACAAGTTTACTATTCGCCTTAAAATCAAAATTATTATTTATTTTTTTAAATACTTTATTTTCACTCATTAAGAAAAACTTATCTATTTCTTTATCATTACATTTTGGACGAAACGTTTCTGGAAGTTTCAAATCATAAATAAACATAGTATCTAAACAGAGTCCCTCGCTAGTTTCAATCTTGTAACTAATACTCCCAACAGATTTTGCTTTTCTTATTAAACTTTTTTTAATATTAGCTTCCTCAGATGATTCTTTGATTAAATTTTCTTTTACGCTTAATCCAGCCGGCTGACCACCACCCACAAGATTATCAAGTTTACTGGGATAAGATGATTTGTTCTTACTTCTTTTCGCAATCCATATTTTTATTTTACCATCTTGATTGGTAAATCCGTTTAAGTGCACTCCCCAACTTCGGAATCCAAAAAAACGTATCGCTGATCGATCGATTCTAAAATGCGGTTTCTTAAAATTTATTTTTTCTGGAATTTTTAGAGCGGGATAATAAAATACTGGAAAGAATTCATTTCTTTTTTTAATAATCTTTTTTTGTACAAGTGACGCAATAGTTATACCAAAAATATCATTTAACTTTTTGGCAGTATCCCATTTTGACTTAATAATTATTGTCTTTTTTTTTATAGAGAAGAAATCCGAAAATTCTTCTAATAATCTCATATTTTTTCTATTTACCCAGCCTACATTAACATTTCCAATTTTTATCGGTGTAAAATTGGATAAATTATATTTATTGAAATTTTTAGCTATTTTTAGAATTTTCAAAATTTCGTAATTATGTAGAAGATTTATCTTTGAAATTTCCGAATGATGTCAACGATGTCATTCATTATTTTCAGTATGCTAAAATCTTTCGGCGTGTAGACAGCAGCGACTCCGCTTTTTATTAATTTTGACTCATCAGCTTTTGGTATAATTCCACCCACTACTAGTGGTATTTTTCCAATTTTTATTTTCTTCATGCATTTTAATACTTCATGCACCATCTTCATATGTGACCCAGATAGAACGGAAAGGCCAATAATATGTACACTCTCCTGCAATGCAGTGTTTGCAATCTGGTTTGGGGTTAGTCGTATTCCTTCGTAAACCACCTCGAATCCACAATCTTTAGCATAGGTCGCAATTTGTTCAGCGCCGGTTGAATGTCCGTCAAGTCCGGGCTTTCCTACCAGAATTTTTGGCCTGCGTTTTATTTGCTTTGATAGTAAATTAACTTTTTGCCTAATTACCTTAATATCATCTTCTTCAGATAGTTCATTGGATTTGCCCAAAGATGCAGTTTTGCCTACTCCAGTAGGAGCGCGATATTCACCAAAAATTTTCCTCATTACATCTGACCATTCACCGGTTGTGACACCAGAATAGGCACATTCAATTGAAGCAGGCATAATATTTTTTTCTTCAGAAACATCATTGGATAACTTTTTCAAAGCATTTAAAACTAACTTTTCATTGCGAGATTTTTTCCATTTGTTGAGCTTTTTGATTTGTTCTTCTTCTGCTTTTTTATCAGGCATAAGAAAATTTTTTTGTTTTTTTTCAGTTAATGGCGAAGGAAACGTATCAGTAAAACAATTTACACCTACTATTTTTTGTTTGCCTGATTTTATTTCTTCAAGTCTTTTGGAGCTGGATTCGACTAATTTTTGTTTTAGGTACCCTGTTTCTACAGCAGAGACTATTCCCCCCATTTTCATAATATTATTAATTTCCTGGGATGCTTCTTTTTTTAGAGAATTAACTTTTTCTCTTATTACCTCAGATCCTGCAAAAATATCTTCATATTGAAGTATATCTGTCTCCGAAGCCATTATTTGCTGGAGCCTGAGACTCCATTGTTGGTCCCAAGGCCTCGGTAATCCCAGTGCTTCGTTCCATGCTGGTAGTTGTATTGCCCGCGCTCTAGTTTTCTTGCTCAAAACAACAGACAACATCTCGATTAGAATCCTATAAACGTTGTTTTCGGGTTGTTGTTCAGTTAGTCCTAGTGAGTTAACCTGTACCCCATAACGAAAACGTCTAAAGCGACTTTCTTTAACCTTATAGCGCTTCCGGCAAATTTCTTCCCAAAGTTCCGTAAATGCATGCATTTTGCATAATTCGGTTATGAACTTCATGCCAGCATTTACAAAAAAACTAATTCTTCCAACAATTCTTGAAAAATCATTTTTTCGTAATTGCTTGGAGCGAAATATTTCATCTAAAACAGAACATGCTGTTGCTAACGCAAAAGATAGTTCTTGCACAGGCGTCGCACCTGCTTCTTGTAAGTGATAAGAGCATATATTTGTAGGATTCCACTTTGGAATCTCTTTGGCAGTAAAGATAATTACGTCACTGGTTATTTTGAGGCTGGGTTTTGGTGGAAAAATATATGTTCCTCTTGATAAGTATTCTTTTACAAGGTCGTTTTGCGTGGTGCCAGATAAATTTTTTCTTGAAAATCCCTGTTTCTCTGCGGTAGCTATATATAGAGCTAACAACCATGGCGCCGGAGCATTAATTGTCATGGAAGTATTCATTTTTCCTAGTGGGAGTCCTTGGAATAGAGTCATCATATCACCTAGGTGACATATGGGCACACCAACCTTTCCAACCTCACCTTTTGCCAAAGGACTGTCAGAATCGTAGCCAGTTTGGGTTGGTAGATCAAAAGCAACAGATAAACCAGTTTGCCCCTTGGCAAGATTCATCTTATATAGTTTATTTGATTCTTTTGCAGATGAATGACCTGAATAAGTTCTAATCATCCATGGCGTATTTTGAGTACGTTCTGTGGTAATATTTTTTACCTTTTTCTTCATATTTTTTAATTATTAAAATCTCGATCTTGATTTATTATTTCGATACTAATATTTAACAATTTGTCCATTGCAAACATATTTTGTAAAAGGTAGAAGTTTAGAGCAATAAGGATACAATAGTTAATTGTATTTTTAAAAACAAACACTCTTTTTTGAAAGTAAATAAAATAAGGAAAATCTAATGACTGCTGATAAAAAAGAATTATATGAACTTGGTGAA
>CAYMIQ010000130.1:0-3322 GCA_964390605.1 uncultured Rickettsiales bacterium | reverse complement strand
ACAACATTTCTGTTTACTTAATAAAGAATAAAAATATAATCACCGATATGTTGAAAAAAGTTGTCATTCGCGTGATTGTAATATTTTTGGTGATTTTTATTCTAGTGCGCACGAATACCGCCATCAAAGAAGCTTTAAGCCCAAGCGGGATTAATACAAAAGTTATGAAAATAGTCGATTATATGAATGCCCATATAGAACAAATGGATCCCGCAGCAAAAAAAGAAAGAGCTGAGTCTTTTGAGAGATTGGCAAAAAACCTTCAACCCTTTATCAAACCTTTCTTTGAATCAGGCATGAGCAAGAACAAAGGAGACAGTTCCAAAGAAAAACACTAATTTAACCATGCATGCTTGCCATATCTTCAATAATAAATTGAGCACTCTCTTTGCCCTGCCAAAAATTAGTCTTTAGATAACCCGCCACGTCATAAGGCAGTGACCTGGTCTGAAGCATTTCCTTTCCCAGAGATGTGCCGGAAACATTAAAAGCAATTGCCTTGAGACTCCCCCCTGACGGCCCTGTCAAGAAGCAGCGAATATGCTTCTCACCAACAATCTCGGGTTTCATGATCTTAGCTTTGTGAAGAACAAATCTTGGCTGTCGATTACCCATGCCAAAAGGTGAGAGTCTTTCCAATTGATTTAATAAATCTAAATTAGCCCCGCGAATATCTAAAACACCATCAATATAATAATCCCCACCTACGGCAACACCAGATTCTGAAAAACTATCGATTAGATATTGAGCAAATCTATCAATCATACTTGCAAGAGGATTGTTCTGTTCTTTAGCGTTCACAGTCATGCCGGCCGCCATCGCATGACCGCCTCCGCTCGATAATAAGCCTTGATTTCTGGCATTTATAACAGCTGTGCCTAAGTCAAATCCCGTAACAGACCGACCAGATCCTTTCGCAATATTCTTTTTCTCATCAATGGAGAATAAACAAACTGGCTTGTTATAAATTTCCTTTAGTCTGCTTGCTACTATGCCCAAAACCCCCTGATGCCAATTACTACTGGCTAAAACAAAAGCTGCTTTATTTTTGCTATCCCTTTCTATTTGCGAGCTAGCCTCACTAAAAACATGCTTTTCAATCTCCTGTCTTTCCTTATTCAAAATATCTAATTTTTGCGCACATTCCCGTGCATCCATGCTGTCGTCAGTTTTTAGGAGATTTGATCCAAGATCTGACTCGCCGATTCTTCCTCCGGCATTAATGCGGGGTCCGATTAAAAAGCCCATGTGATAACAATTTATTTGTTCATTAATTTGAGCAACATCAGATAACGCAGCTATTCCTGTATTTTTCCTACGACATGCTACCTTGAGTCCTTGCGCGACAAGGGCTCTGTTGAGCCCCTTCAGCTTAACTAAATCGCAAACCGTCCCGAGGGCCACAAGATCAAGCCATTCCTTCAGGTCGGGCTCGGGGATATTTTTGCGAGTAAACCAACCGGATTCTCTCAAAACTCGCCTAATGGCGATAATAAACAGATAAGACACACCCACAGCAGCCAAATCTTGTGCATCAGAGCATTCTTCATCAACTCTATTCGGATTCACTACGGCAAAAGAGGCTGGTAGTCTCGTTTCCGCCTGATGATGATCAACAACGATAACATCTATTTTTGTATTCTTCTTTACGATCTCCAACTCATCGAAAGCTGTCGTGCCACAATCGACTGTAATAATGACATTAACTTTCTTTTCTTCTTCCAATCTCATAAAGGTTTCAGATTGAGGTCCATAGCCTTCATTGATCCTGTCAGGTATATGGATATGCACCTCATGCCCAAGAGATTGGAAAAAGCGATATAACAATGCCGAAGAGGTGGCACCATCAACATCATAATCTCCAAAAATCGCTATTTGTTCTCCCTTGGATAGAGCTTCGACTATTCGTTCTGCGGCCTTTTTCATGTCTTTTAACAACATGGGGTTTGTCTGCCCTTCTTTTTCTCCTAAATGATCCTTAAGCTTTGGAGAAAGAAAGCGCCCTACCTTATTGTCATTAACGCCCCTGGCAACAAGAACTCTCGAAACGATTTCTGGTAGGCCGTGATTTTGGGAAATCATGAGTACTTCTGAATCATCAATTTTGGAAAACTGCCAATTTTTCCCACTAACAGAGAGTTTATCTTCCGAAAAAAACGATTCCCTTGCAATCATGATAGACTATTGGGTTTCCTTTTTAAAAGAATGATCAATTGTTAATTGTACAAAAAATAACTATGAAAATATAAACGATTCTTTTAGATTAGGCTATATTATGTCAGCAAGAAAAATTTTAATCGCCCAAGGTGGGGGACCAACCGCAGTAATCAATCAATCACTAGCAGGAGCCGTACTAGCGGGTAAAAAACATCGTAATGTTCAAAAAATTTATGGCGCAATACATGGTGTCCGAGGAATCATAGATCAAAACTTCGTTGATCTAAAAAAGGAAAATAGTCATCACCTTAATCAAATCGCAAAAACACCTGCTGCGGCGCTCGGATCAACCAGAGATAAACCAGATCAAAAGTACTGCAAGGAAATTTTTAAAACTCTTAAGGCGCATGGAATCGATACTTTCCTATATATAGGAGGAAATGACTCTTCCGATACGCTGCAGATACTAAGCAAACAATCCAAAGTAGTCGGATATCCACTGACATGTATCCACATACCGAAAACTATAGACAACGATCTATTATTCAACGATCACACACCCGGATACCCTTCTGCGGCTAAATTTGTTTCCCTGGCCTTTTCAGGGATAAACTTAGACATTCGTTCGCTACCTGGAGTCTATATAGGCGTAGTAATGGGAAGGCATGCAGGATTTTTGACTGCAGCTGCGGCCTTGGGTAGAAAGAATAAAGAAGACGGGCCACATTTAATATACTTGCCTGAAAATAATTTTGATACCAATCGATTTTTATCAGATGTAAAAAAAGTCTATCAAAAACTAGGCAGATGTGTGGTCGCGGTAAGCGAGGGCATACATGACGCAAAGAAGATTCCAATAGCCATAAAAGTTCAAAAAAATACCGAAAAAGACGCGCACGGGAATGTTCAGTAATCCGGTAATGCTGCACTTGGAGATATGTTGTCTCAACTAATTAAACAAAAACTTAAAATTAATCGTGTTCGTTCCGATACGTTTGGATATCTGCAAAGATCATTTCTTGGTTGTGTATCCAGCGTTGATGCAAAAGAAGCAAGGGAGATTGGCATAAGGGCCCTCCTCTATGCAACTAAAAATACAATAAGTGGTTCAGTGGCAATGCGCCGATTTAAAGAGTACGGAATACATTATGATCTGATTAGTTTG
>CAYMIQ010000129.1:0-3335 GCA_964390605.1 uncultured Rickettsiales bacterium | reverse complement strand
TGCTTCATCGGCTTCTTCAGGTTGTGCTGAGGAAGAATCATCTTCTACTTTAAGATCCTCTGCGGATACCCTGCCATCTTCACCCTTAACGGTCTCAAAAGAAACTTTTTGTCCATCAAGTAAAGATCTGAGCCCCGCCTTCTCAACGGCAGAGATGTGAACAAACACATCGCTGTCGTCGCCATCAGGTTTCAAAAAGCCGTAACCCTTTACTCTATTAAACCACTTAACTGTTCCAGTAGCCATTTAGTGCCCTTTCCCAATTTATATTACACCAAAACGACATAGCATAGATACGAGTCGTTTTGAATAATTATTTAATATATTATCCAGCTTTTTTAGCAATTTTGAATATTTTGTTTAGCAAAATTTTAATATCCATTATTTTTTCTTTGTAACTACTCCATGCCTTCTTAAAAATGAAAGAATTATTCGATTTTAATCTAAGGTTATTTTTTGATCTTTTAATGAAATCAATCAGGCCTTCTGGATTAGGAAAGCGTTCATTTCGAAGAAATATCTGCACACCTTTCGATCCTAATTCTAACTTAACAACATTTGCATCTAAACATAAGCGCTTAATAGATATAACGTCTGCTAGATTCTTTACTTCATTCGGCACGGGACCAAATCTATCTTTTAATTCAACAATAAATTGTCTCATTTCTGTATCATTATTGATCAAGGAAATTTTTTTATAAAGACTCAATCTGATGTTTAGATCACCAATATATGATTCAGGTATATATACAGGCTCACCGAGAAATATTTTTGGTAACCAAGTTTTTTTGTTTTTTTCTAGAACCTTGCCCTTTAGCTCATGAATCGTATCTTTTAGCATTTCCTGATAAAGTTCAACGCCAACTTCCCGCATATGTCCAGACTGCTCTTCACCCAGAAGGTTTCCTGCACCTCGAATATCAAGATCGTAACTAGCCAAACTAAAACCCACGCCAAGTGAATCCAGTTTGCTAATTACCTCTAATCTTTGTTTCGCGGTCGTCGGTAAATCACTTTTCTCAGGATAGGTTAGGTATGCATAGGCCTTAATAGAAGATCTCCCCACCCTTCCTCTTAGTTGATGTAGTTGAGCTAGACCAAATAAATCTGCGCGATAAATAATGATTGTATTGGTATTAGGAATATCGAGTCCAGATTCAATAATAGTTGTCGATAAAAGTAGATTAGTATTTCCTTGATAGAAATCCAACATAGCTTTGTCGAGATCCCTAGAAGGCATTTTTCCGTGTGCAATAGTAATTTTCGCCTCAGGAACCATTTTGTTTAACTGATCATGCATATTCAAAATATCTTGTATTCTTGGGCAAACAAAAAACACCTGCCCCCCTCGCTTAATTTCGGTTGTGATTGCTCTACGAACGATTGTTGTGTCGTATGGAATGATAAAAGTATCGATGCCCATTCTATTGCTGGGAGGAGTTGCTATTAGCGACATTTCTCTCACTCCGACAAGTGCCAGTTGCAATGTTCTTGGTATTGGGGTGGCGGTAAGCGTTAAAATGTGAATATTAGACTTAAGGTTCTTAATTTTCTCCTTATGACGAACGCCAAAATGTTGCTCTTCATCAATAATCAAAAGCCCCAGGTTATTAAAAAAGATATCCTTGGATAATAAGGTGTGGGTGCCTATTGCAATATCTATATTACCTCTTACCAGATCTTTTTTAATTAACCCGAGTTTTTTCTTAGGTATTAGTCTTGATAGTTGTGCAATGTTAACTTTAAATTTTTCAAATCTCTTTTTAAATGTTTCGTAGTGTTGAATGGCCAGGATAGTTGTTGGGACAATAATAGCTACCTGCATACCACTAGAAACAGCAATAAACGATGCCCTGAGGGCAATTTCAGTTTTTCCAAACCCGACGTCCCCGCAGACAAGTCTATCCATCGGTATTGTTTTAGAAATACCTTGGATGACTTTATTAATTGCGATCTCTTGATCCTTTGTTTCTATATATGGAAAATTAGAAGAAAATTTAGCATATTCACTTTCTGACGATTCCAAGGGAGACGCTTTGTTGATTTTTCTCCTTGCTTCAGTTTTGATAAGATCGTTTGCGAGATTCTTAATAAAGCCCCTTGTTTTTGATTTCCTTTTTTGCCATGCCGCACTTCCTAATGTATCAAGTTCAGAAATAACTCCGTGACCAAATCTTGATAAGATATCTATATTTTCTACTGGAACAAAAAGCTTATCTTCCCTTGCGTATGTAACCTGTAAGTAATCGTGGAGTGCGTGATTAATTCTCAAAGACCGCAAACCATCATACCTCCCTATTCCGTGGTCTTTGTGAACAACAAGATTCCCAACAGAAAGAGAGGTGATTTCCGAAATTATATCCTTCGGATCTCTGTGCTCTTTATTTTGTGCAATCTTTTTCTTCATCCCGAAAGCCTCTGTTTCGGAAATGAAAGTCACATTATCAACTGTAAAGCCGTTATCGAGATCTAGTACTGCGGAAAAAAATTTTTGATTATCCAAATCGTTCCATGATTTAATTTTAGAGTAATTTTTTAGAAAATTATTACCAAGTTTTTTTTGACTAGACTTATTGTCAAAAGCAACAATCAACTTCTTGTTCTTAGATTTTTTAAATACACTAATAACGTTCCTTAATCTGTCTTTTTGAAAATGCGAAGTAGTGTGCTTAAAGTTCTTTAGATTGTGATAGTTGCCCTCTTTATCAATAATCTTAAATGGCGAGAACTGAATGTTTTCGAATGTACGCATAGAATCATCCCACTCTGTTTTATTCAGGTACAGATAATTAGGAGGTAGAATTTTCTTTGAGTTCTGATCATTTAATCTTGCACTATAGAGCTCACCTATCAAATCAAATGTTTTATTGATTTTATCTTCGGTGTTCTTTTGAAATGCAATTTTTATTTTTTGCTTTCTTGTTTCCAGAAGAAGTTGGAACAAGTCGGACATATTATGATGAAATAGTGGGGACCAATATTCTAATCCTTCGTAGTGCATGTTGGAACTTACTGTTTCATATAATTGATCTTTACCTGCGCTCGTTCCAAATAAATTTCTATATTTCTCTCTAAAAAGTTTTATTGAATTCATGTCTAAAATAAATTCACTCATTGGAAGTAATAAAATTTTTTCTTTTGATTTGATGGTTCTTTGGTTTGCCGGATCAAAAATTCTTATCGATTCAACTTTGTTGTCAAAGAAATCTATCCTGACAGGACTCTTTGAAGCAGATGAGAAAACATCAATTATATCTCCTCTTAGCGAGAAATCACCATATTCTTGGACCAAAGATGTTCTGGAGTAGCCATTTGCAGTAAGAAAATTTACTAAT
>CAYMIQ010000128.1:0-3429 GCA_964390605.1 uncultured Rickettsiales bacterium | reverse complement strand
AATTTCGACTGTTTCAACCGAACAGTCTCAAGCTATTAAATTTTCTCTTGAGAAAAAGATACTTGCAGTTTCGGCCTCTAGTCCCGATTCAGGGTCTGCTGTTGAGCAGCTAGCTGTAGATTATGATTCTGAGCCAATTACCATAAGCTTTAATGCAAAATACTTATTGGATATTACCGGAAATATACGTGAGGAAAATATTCGGTTAGAATTAGCGACTCCATCATCGCCAACTTTAATTAGAGGTGAAAAGGATAATTCTTCTGTTTATGTTATTATGCCCATGCGTATTTGAGTTTTTTTATTTCTAATTTAAATGGATGCAAAAAATATCAAAATCTGAAAAATACGGCGCCGAATCAATAAAAGTGCTGAAGGGTCTCGAGGCTGTTCGCAAGCGCCCAGGAATGTATATAGGTGATACTGATGATGGCTCAGGTTTGCATCATATGGTCTATGAGGTTGTTGATAATGCAATAGATGAGGCATTGGCCGGTCACTGCGACGAAATCTTAGTAACTTTAAACCCGGATAACTCTGTTACAGTTAGTGATAATGGTCGCGGTATCCCAGTTGATATACATTCGGGAGAAAAAAAATCTGCAGCTGAAGTTATCATGACCCATCTTCATGCTGGAGGAAAGTTTGACCAGAATTCTTATAAGGTTTCAGGCGGTCTTCATGGAGTAGGAGTTTCGGTTGTTAACGCACTTTCTGAAACGTTAAAGCTTACAATTTGGAGAGAAGGAAAAGAATATTTTATTGAATTTCAAAATGGCATCCCTAAAGAATCTCTGAAAGAAGTTCAAGTTTGTGAAGGAAAAACTGGAACAGAGGTAACGTTTTTTGCTTCGCCTAATGTTTTCTCAGAAATTAAATTTGATTTTTCTATTTTAGAGCATCGTTTTAGAGAATTGGCATTTCTTAACTCAGGGATCAGTATCGTCTTATCGGATAAAAGAAGCGTCGAGGAAAAAGTTGAGAAATTTAATTATGTTGGTGGTTTAAAAGAATTCGTTACTTTTTTAAATAAAGGAAAAAAGAAACTTAGTGTTACAAAAGATTTGCCTAAAGATGAACCATCAAGCAATAAGACTTCGTCTTCTAAAGGAAATAACCCTATGTTGATTTTCATACAAGGCAAATCTGGAGATTTAGCAGTCGAGCTTGCTCTTGAATGGACGGGTGATTTTGATGAGACAACATTGTGTTTTACAAACAATATTCCCCAATCTGATGGAGGCACTCATCTTGCGGGATTTAGGGCTAGTTTAACAAGAGTTGTTAATAAATATGCCATCCAGAGTGGGCTTATGAAAAATGAAAAAGTTACATTGACAGGTGAAGATGCCAGAGAGGGGCTGACTTGCGTTTTATCAGTTAAAATGCCAGATCCAAAATTTTCATCTCAAACTAAAGATAAACTAGTTTCCTCCGAGGTTAGGCAAGCGGTAGAGACAATTGTTGCTGATAAATTGGGTCAATGGTTTGAAGAGCACCCACTAGATAAAAAATTAGTGATTGGGAAGGTAATTGAGGCTGCGAATGCTCGTGAGGCTGCTAGGGCAGCCAGAGACCTTACGAGAAGGAAAGGTGCTCTTGATGCCTCCTCCTTACCCGGAAAGCTTGCGGACTGCCAAGAAAAAGACCCCGCTCTAAGTGAATTATTCATAGTTGAGGGAGACTCTGCTGGAGGCTCTGCAAAACAAGGAAGGGATCGCGGCAGGCAGGCTATTTTGCCCTTAAAGGGAAAGATATTAAATGTTTGGAGAGCTCGTGATGCAAGGGTGCTTGGATCTGAAGAGATATTGGCACTTTTTGCTGCTATTGGTGCCGGAATCGGTGATGAATTTAACCTTGAAAAAATAAGATATCATAAAATTATTATTATGACAGACGCTGATGTAGATGGAAGTCATATCCGAACTCTACTGTTGACCTTCTTTTTTCGCCAGATGTTGAAAGTGGTTGAAGGAGGGTATTTGTATATAGCCCAACCTCCCCTTTATCGAGTAAAAAGTGGGAGTTCTCAAATTTATTTAAAAAACGAGACTTCCTTGGAGGACTACTTGATTAATCTGGCCTTAGAAAAAGCTACGTTAAGATTGAAGGATAAAAGTGAAAGGAAAGGAGAAGACTTAAAAGCATTAATTTTAAGAGCACGTATAGCAAAGCAATGGTTGGTTCCTTTAGGAAGGACAATAGGTAATTTAGCAGTTGCAGAGCAGGCAGCAATTGCAGGTGCATTAAATAACAAATGTTTTGATGACGTAAAATTAGCAGGTGAAGCCTCTGCTTATATTGCAAAAAGACTTGATGGAATGTCAGAGGTGCATGATAGAGGCTGGAAAGGTGTTTATGATTC
The DNA here is from genome assembly GCA_964390605.1 of uncultured Rickettsiales bacterium. Lineage (GTDB taxonomy): Bacteria > Pseudomonadota > Alphaproteobacteria > UBA8558 > UBA8558 > UBA8558. The sequence continues at coordinate 1,064 of CAYMIQ010000128.1, read as the reverse complement.
AAAAATTGGTATGATATTTTCTCGTATCTTAAGAGGTGTTCCAGAGAAGTATATTATTTCTAGGGACCTTCTGGAGAGTCAGGAAGCTATAGGATTGAATGAGGAGAAAATGCGCACAGAATTACAGGAAGTTTATATGTTGTATTCTTCTCTAGTCTCTGAGGGGCGTGAAGATATTATTACCTCTCCTTCAGACCTTGTTAATTATATTTTTACGATAGGTAAACAAGGGATTGCGACACAGCGTTACAAAGGTTTGGGTGAGATGAATCCAGATCAACTATGGGAAACAACGTTGGATCCTGAGTCAAGATCTCTTCAGCAGGTCAAGATCAGCGATGGGACAGAAGTCAGGGATGTCTTCAATAAATTGATGGGTGAATCGGTAGATGAAAGAAGAACATTTATTCAGAAAAATGCACTCAAAGTAGCTAATCTTGATATCTAAACATCTAAATTTTTTTGTTTAAGTATTGATATAATTCTTCCGCACTTGATCCATGCGGGAAGTGCTTTAGAAACTTTCCTTTTTTATTAAATATGTAAAAGATTGAAGCATGATCAATTAAATATTGTTCATTATCATCTATCTCTTCAGATCTTTTTACATATATACGAAACTTTTTTGTGGTTTCAGAAATTTCCTTCTTGTTACCCGTTAGACAAATGATCTCGTTGTCAAATTTTTCTGCAAACGCTTTGATATTTTTTAAATCATCTCTTTCGGGATCTATTGTTATAAAAATAGGAGTGATTTTTTTATTTACTTTTTCCAGTCGTTTTTTTGTTAGTAGCATCTCATTGACTGATAATGGGCATACATCAGGGCAAAATGTGTATCCAAAGTAGATTAGCAGGTAATCACCGCTGAAGTCCGACATAGAGACCTGTTTATTAAATTGATTAATAAGATTAAAGTTCCCCCCTATCTCTGGAGTTGCATCGCTTTCTACTGAATGCGAGGATCTTGAATCTGAGTTTTGCACAATTCTTTTAGAGTTATTCTCTATTAACTGAGCGGAAAAATATATCGCAGTAATTATGATAAAAAGATATATAATTTT